>NZ_CCBH010000169.1:0-41476 GCF_001368935.1 Novosphingobium sp. KN65.2 | reverse complement strand
TGCGCCCGGTCATCCTTGAGACGCTGATCGGCCGCGCGGGCGTCGGCGTTGGCCTGCCCCTGAAGCGCCTCGAGATCCGAGGCGGCGCGATCATCCTTCACCGCATCCGTCAGGATCGACCGGACCGCCAGCACGAGCGCTGCCACGGCGAGCAGGCAAAGCGCGATCCCGGCGATCCACGGCGCCGCCTTCGCCGCGGCGCTACAGGACAGCCCCAGGCCGACAAGGCAGCGCGCGATCCACGCGAACAGCATCAGGCCGCCAGTCCGGGCAGATACTGCACGCGCCCACCGCGCCGAACGGCAGTCAGCTCCATGTTGCGCATGCGGTGCGCGCTGAAGCTGGCGTGGATCCAACCACTCTCGCCGAATTCGTAAATGAGCTGGTCGTAATCGAGATTGTGCCAGATCCACTTGAAGACGACGATGTTGTGCTGGCCGAGAACCCGGAAGTCCGCTGCCTCGCCGTTGCAGTGCTGGCTCGTCTTCGATCCGCCGATCGTGACATTGAGTTGCGGGCAGCGATAGCCGCTGCTCACGATCACCGGGCTGTTGAAGTGCGCCCGTACCGGCTCGAGGACATGGACGCACAGTGCTTTGAGGTTGGCCACGACTTCAGGCGACGGGGTATTGTCGATGCCGAGGCGCGCCGCCGTTTGAGAGCGGACCATCTCCTCGAGCGTGAAGTTTTCGGACAGTTGCATGGGGTCAGTCCTTTCGGTGGGAGAGGAAGTCGAGAACGTGCGTCACCAGCCCGCGAAACTGCGGGTCGATGTCGACGATGCGCAGGTGCAGGCGAAGCGCGCGCCAGTAGCCAAAGGCAGACGCCGCGACCGACACCACGACGATCAGGACGACCCAGAAGACGGTCACGGCGTCTCGTCCTTCATGGCGCCGCCGTTCATCCCCATGCGCTTGCGCACGATCGTCTGCAGCGCATCAAGGAAGAAGGCGAAGCCCAGAGCGCCCAGCACCATCGAGAACAGCACGACCCCCTCAACCGGCCATGCCCGGATCTTGCCGACCATGACCGAGATCGTTGCGAAGGCGGGCAATGCCGATATCTCGGAGATCACCAGCCAGCGGCGCTTGCGGCGCCACAGATCAAGCGCGATGGGATCGGCCGGCGGCACGGGCGCCACGCCGAAGAGCAGCCAGCCCAAGCGCGCGCCGCAAAGGGCAAGGCCGCCGAACAGCGAAAGCAGCCAGAGTACGAAATCGTCGAACTTCACTTGAACTTCCCCCCATCGAATTGACCGGGCTGGATGGAAAGACCGCGGACCACTGCCTCAGTCGTCGCTGGGTGCCGGGTCGGCCGGCACCGCGGTGATGACGCCAGCAGCGATCTTGTGCGCCACGCCTAGCGCGACTTCCTCGACGCGGGCCTTGGTGGCGGCCTTATCGTAGGTGCCGTCAGCCTTCAGCACGGCGTTGACGTCGCGCTTGTGAACGATCTCGCCGCTGGTGAAGGTGACGGAGACGGCGCGGGTATCGGCGTTGAAGGCGCCGATCCTGAAGGTGAGTTCGGACACGGGAGGTTCCTTTCTAGGCTGGAGCGACCGGCCATTCGACGGCGGCCGGATCGGTGACGGTTTCGGGAAGATCGCGCAGGGCCTGACGGTAGGCGGCCCAATCGGCTCGGAGTTCATCGGTCAGCGGGCTGTCGGGCAGCTGCGTGAAGTCGGACGCGGCCAGCAACCGGTCGCGCTCCGCACGCAGTCGCCTGCGCAATTCGGCGTCGTCAGGCGGGGGAGGTTCCAGCGCTACCGGGTCGCCGTTCTCATTCGCAGCGATCAGCATTCCGGCGCTTGCGCTATCCATCAATTCGGCGTGCCGGGCGCGGGTAATTTCCCGCGCGTCACTTGGAATGACGGAATGCACGCCATCATCGAAAAAGCCGCAAATGCTCGCGCTAAAGAACAGTGCCATCTCGCTCTAATCCTTCAAACTTTGCCAATCGCGATCCACCAGGCGTTCCCGCCGCCCGGCGCTGCATTGTAAACGTTCATGTTCGTTGCCGATGCGCCGTAGGGGAGCGGGCCGTTGCCCTGGGCGTCTGCGTTGCCGACTTCCGTTGCGCAGCCGCTGTCGACGTAAAAAGGGGCCGCGCTGAACGCTATGGGGAAAGTCACGACGCCGTAGCCGGGGCGCGTCGTTAGGTTGATCCGTCCCCATTGCATGAGCAGCCCGCCGGTCAATTTCTGGTAGCCGGTGGCGGAATGGTCGGCCGCGAAGTCCGCGACTTTCGCGAGGGCGCTGGCCTGGTAGCCGTCCACGGTGTCCGCGTCCAAGCCGCTGCCGCTGCCATCGTTGCCAGCGTTCCAAACTTCATTACCGCCGGCCGTAACGCTTGCTGCGGCAAAATTGATAGCCGTCACGCTGTTGCCGGAACGTGTGATTTGCAGCGGGATAGAAGCGGACGATTGCGCGTCATTAAGCGCTCTTATCTGGAGAAGCCCAGATGATGCGCGAATATCCCAAATCTTTCCATTAACCCCCTCGTCAGACTCATTAAATACTAGGCGCGGCGCCGTATTGACTAGGGAAAGACTTCCACTGAACTCGTTGTTAGCGCTTAATTGGGCGAATGCGCTGGCTTGCTGTCCGTCGAGCATGTCCGCGTCCAAGCCGCTGCCGCTACCATCGTTAGCTTGGCCCCATAATATGCCCTGCGTAGCCGTTGACACGGAGCCACCATAAGTGGCCACCAAAGCATTAACAAAGTCAGATGCAAAATAGTCGCCCGAATACTGCAAAATTAGGCTGTTCGGCGACGATCCGTTGATAGTAGAAATCATGCGCCAAGAGGGGCCAGCGTTGCCGTCTAGCCTTATTTCCTGCGAGGTTGTCTTTTTGATGCGGAGATAGTCAGCAAACACATTGGCTGCGTCCGTCCTGGCGTAAAAACTACCCTGCACCCCATCCAGCAAATCGGCATCCAAGCCGCTGCCTGCGCCGTCGTTGGCTGCGTGCCAAACAGTCGCGCCGTTGAACGTAAGCGAGGACTTCACCTCCAGACCATTGTTCATCGTGACAAGGCCGGTCGCGAGCGTGATATTGAAGGGACGCAGGTTGTTGTAGGTGCCCGATGCTTCGGCCCCGGCATCACTCAGGAGGAGATAGAAGTTATTGGCATCCGCACGCACGATCGTGCTCGGGGCATTCGCCCCCGCATAATGGATGACAATTTGGCTGCCCGTCACGTCGAATATCTGGGGGACCGTGAACACGTTTTGCAGCGACATTCGCGCAAATGCGCTGCCGTGCAATCCGTCCAACAGGTCCGCGTCCAGCCCGCTGCCGCTGCCGTCGACCGTCAACAGTTTGCTTCTGACATCGCCCGCCGTGTAGCTGCCGGTAGGCAGGTAGTAGGCCCCCTGCTGACCGTCCAACAGATCCGCATCGAGACCGCTACCGCTGCCATCCTGCGCCAGCAGCCACCCGAGGATGGCGGCCTTGGCCGCTGCAGGCGTGAGAGCGCGCAAGGCGTCGATCCCGGCCTGTGCTTCCGCCGTGGTCGCCAATTCCACCACACCCTGCTGGCTGGTGGTGGCAGGGGGATTGAGGAAATTCGCATCGCCGAACGTCAGGGCAGCGGCATCGATGTCGGCGAACTGGACGTCGATCGCGAGCAGCATGAGTGCCTGCGCCGACTTCTCGACCAGCACATCCGCCTGCCCGTAGATCGCGAAGAGCGTGCCGTCACCGAGGTAGAGCGCAAGGCTGCGCACGGTGAAGACGTCGGCGGTTTCATCCCGCACGATCAGGTGGATCGTATCGTCGGCCACGACATCGCCCGACAGCGTGGCGATGCGCTTGAATTCGCCGGGCAGGTTCGTCGCCCTGACATCAGGCGTGACGGCCGTTTCAGTCAGGCCAACCTGCGCGATCGTAACCGGGGCGGTGCCGGTATTGGCCGCGTTCACAAGAGCGGCCCTGCCGGCATCCGTGACGATCATGTTGAAGGGCATGGCTTCTCCGCTCAGGTAGCTGCCGGCGCCGTGCAGGGCAGGCGGGCGTAGACGGTGGGACGCACGGCCGCGATCAGGCCGATATCGGCCTTCGCGTTGATGCCCTGCGTGAAGGTGAAGGTGCTGCGCACCGGCTTGGCGCGGTTGACCTCGGCGATGACCTGATCGACGAACGCGGCCGAAGCAGGTGCGTCCGCCTGGTCGAGGTTCAGGACAAGATCGAAGGTGTGGGGATCGGACTTCGGCTCGCTCTGCCACCATTCGCGAATGGCGACCGAACCGCCGAAGCTGGCAACGACCGATCGCACCGATTCCGCGGTGCCCTTGCGCCGCGCAATGGAAATTGCCTGCCGCACGCGCTCGCGCTTGATCGGCTCGGGCCAGTTGGTCGACCAGTTATCGAGGCTGAGGCCCCACGCCAGCCACGGCAGCAGCTCGATCGGGCAATCATCCGGCGACCAGACCGACCGGACAGCCGTTGCGATATCGAGCCGGGTGGCCGCGATCTGCTCGAGCGACTTCTCAAGCGGCGTGGATCCGGGAGGCAGGAGGCTCGGGTACGTCATTCCCCGGTCCCGGCATAATTGACCGTGGTGCCGGTGCAGTACGGCGCCTGCGTGCGCGAGATGACGATATCGGCAGCAGGCGTCGTCAGCTCGACATTCTGCACGCCTTCGACGTGGAGAGCCGCGAAGATGGCCGAGCGCGTGATGTCGCGGCCGATACGGTGGCTGGCCTCGATGTAGGCATCGAGGCTGTCCTGCGCTGCGGCCAGCACGACGCCGCCATCAGGCCCGCTGAAGGTGGTGAGCGTGGCATCGACCGCATATTCGACGATCTCGGCCGACTGGACGGTGACAAAGTCGGTCAGCGGGCGGCGGGTTTCGTCCGAGACGTAGGCATCGACGGTGTCGACCAGGTCGACCGAAGCCGCGCCGCTTCCAGTGCGTGAGAGGACAGAGACCAGCACCTCCCCGGCCGCCGGGCTGGTTGCACTGGCGTCCAGCACGTCCGCATCGGCCGAAAGCGCGTGGAAGATGTAGGCGCCTTCCGGCCCTGCGACCGAATAGCCTTCGGGCGCCAACACCATGCGGCGTCGGAAATCGGCATCGCTTTCCATGACGGCGGGAATGCCCAGCGCCTCGTCGGCCGGGGACAGGGTGAAACGGGTGATGCCGAACAGCGCGGCGATGTTGTCGAGGTCGGCGCCCACGGCATAGGCAGGCATAACGGCGCGCGCCGCATCGTTGATCCGCTGGCGCAGGAGCAATTCGCGGTAGGCGAAGAGCTGCAGCAGCTTGACGACCGGATCGCTCTCCACCGTCGCATCGAAGTCGGGCAGCAATTCCTGCAGCTGGTCCAGCGCGGCCGCGTAGATCGTCTCGAAGTCGAGCGCCTCGACGATATCGGGCGCATCGAGGCGGGACAGATCGACAGCGGTGAAGGTTGCATCGGCCATGTGGCAAGCTATCGGCCAGCCCCCGGCATCTCTGCCACCCGTGCGCGTTGTGAAAGCCGCGCTCTACAATACCACTGGGTGGCGGCATCGCGCGGCATCGGCATTTTCGCTGTCATGCGAACTCCACAGGACACGCCCACCGATCCCGATGCGCTGCTGCGCTACGTGACGATCGCCTCGGTCGACCTTGCCGCCGCGCGCTGCACGGTCACGATCGATGCGAGCGAAGATGGCGGCGCGGTGGAAAGCCCGCCCCTGCCCTGGCTGGCGCCGCGCATGGGCGAGACGAAAGCATGGCTGCCGCCGAGCGTCGGCGAACAAGCCCTCCTGCTCTGTCCCGGCGGCGAAATTGGCGCCGGTGTCGTCGTCGGCGGTCTCACCAGCAATGCCAATCCGGCCCCGATCGACGAGCCGGTCGTGCTGCTGCGCTTCAAGGACGGTGCGAGCCTGTCCTACGATCCCGAGGCGCACGAACTGCTGCTGCAGTTGCCTGCCGGCGGCACCACGGTGCTGGCCTCCGATGGCGGGATCGACCTGATCGGCAACGTCAACCTCACCGGAACACTCACGGCCAGCGAGGACGTGACCGCAAGCGGCGTGAGCCTGAAGAGCCACAAGCACGGCGGTGTCCAGGGCGGCAGCGGCCAGACGGGAACCCCGGTATGAAGCCGCGCTGGCTCATCGCCCTGGCCATCCTGACCTTGCCTGTTTGGTTCGTCCCTGTCTGCGCATGGGTCGGCATCCGCACGCATGGCAGAAACACCCTGCGCGATGTGCCCGGTGCGATCCGCTACGTCCTGCGGGGGCGCCTGTGACCAGTCTTACTGGCATGGCGCGCGATACCGGCGCACAGCTCCTGGGCGAAGATCACCTGGTCCAGTCGATCGGCGACATCCTCAGCACGCCGCTCGGCAGCCGGGTGATGCGCCGCGACTATGGCTGCCTGCTCTTCGACCTGATCGACCGCCCTGCGAACCGCGCCACGATGCTCCTGTGCACGATGGCCGTTGCCATGGCCCTAGCCCGTTGGGAGCCGCGCATCGCCGTGCGGCAAGTGGCCTTCGAAGGCGATCTCGCCGCCGGGCAAGGCACGGTCACGATCACCGGCAACCGCACAGACGTTGCCGCCAATGCCTTCACCCGCCTGACCATCCCGCTCACCCGATAGGAGCCGACCAATGTTGCACGGCATCAAGACAAATATCCTTACCGCAGGCACCCGCGCCATTGCCGCCCTGGCGAGCGGCGTCATCGGCATCCTCGTCACCGCCGACGATGCCGATGCGGTCGCGTTTCCCCTCGACACCC
Source organism: Novosphingobium sp. KN65.2 (assembly GCF_001368935.1). NCBI lineage: Bacteria > Pseudomonadati > Pseudomonadota > Alphaproteobacteria > Sphingomonadales > Sphingomonadaceae > Novosphingobium > Novosphingobium sp. KN65.2. The sequence goes on along the minus strand of NZ_CCBH010000169.1, from coordinate 34,739 downwards.
CGGTCCTCGTCACCGACCTGCGGGCCGCTCTCGCCAAGGCCGGGACCACCGGCACGATGAAGCCGTCGCTCGAGGCGATCTACGACCAGGCCAGCCCGATCCTGATCGTCGTGCGCGTTGCCGAAGACGATCTCGACCAGGACACGGTCGTTATCGGCGATGCGGGAACCTACACCGGCCTCTATGCTCTGCTCGCGGCGGAATCGGTCTGCGGCGTGCGCCCGCGCGTCCTTGGCGCGCCCGGCCTCGATACGCAGGCCGTCACTACCGCGCTCGTCACCGTCGCCCAGAAACTGCGGGGCATGATCTATGCCGCCGGCATCGGCGACACGATCGCGGATGTCGTGCTCTACCGCGCCAACTTCTCAGGCCGCGAGCTGATGCTGATCTGGCCCAACTGGTCGAACGGCTTTGCGGGCGATGCCGTCGCCCGCGCGCTCGGCCTGCGCGCCCGGATCGATGAAGAGACCGGATGGCACAAGTCGATCAGCAACGTGGCGGTGAACGGCGTTACCGGCATCTCCAAGAGCCTGTTCTTCGACATCCAGGACGAGACCACCGATGTCTCCACGCTCAACGATGCGCAAGTGACCGCGCTGGTGCGCTCGCCTGCAGGCGGGTTCATCTACTGGGGCAACCGCACCTGCTCGGACGAACCGCTCTTCGCCTTCGAGCCTGCCGTTCGCACCTCGCAGATCCTGCAGGACGAGATCGCGCAGGGCCTCGTCTGGGCGAGCGACAAGCCGCTCACCAAGTTCCTGATCAAGGACGTGCTCGAGACGATCAATGCACGGATCCGCAGCCTCGTCGTGCAAGGCCGCCTGATCGGCGGAAAGGCATGGTTCGATCCGGCCCTCAATGCCGATGCCGACCTCGCCGCCGGCAAGCTGGTGATCGACTACGAGTTCACCCCCGCCGCCCCGCTGGAGGGCCTGACGCTCAACCAGCGCATCACCGACAAGTACTACGCCGACCTCGCTGCCGAACTGGCCGCCTGATCGACCTGAAACAGGAGAAATACGATGGGCTTCCCCTCAAAACTGAAGGACATGAACCTGTACGGCGACGGCGACAGCTGGAAAGGCGAAGTCCCCGAAGTCACCATCCCCAAGCTCGTCCTCAAGATGGAGGAATGGCGCGGCGGCGGCATGCTCGGCCCGGTCATGATCGACCAGGGCTTCGACAAGATCGAGTTCGAGTTCAAGGCCGGCAGCCTGCTGCTCTCGCCGCTCAAGCAGTTCGGCGCCGTCACCGTAGATGCCGCGCAGCTGCGTTTTGCCGGTGCCTACCAGAACGATGCCACCGGCACGGTCAACGCGGCCGAGATTGTTGCGCGCGGCCGGTACAGCGAAGTCGACTTCGGCAGCCAGAAGCCGGGCGATGACACCGAGACCACCTACAAGATGGCCTGCAGCTACTACAAGCTGATCCTCGACAACCAGGAGCTGATCGAGGTCGACCTGGTCGCGGGAATCTTCACCGTCTTCGGCGTCGATCGCCGCGCCGAGATCCGCGAGGCCATCGGCTCGTAACGCCTTTCGGGGGCGTTTCCTTCCCCTGGGGCGCCCTCACCTTCCCCCTCCCGGCGAATTCTGGCGGGCGCGCCGGGAGGGGTTTTCCGTTTCGCCTGCCGCTGACAAGGAAAGTCCGCCATGGCCGAAGCCGCCACCCCCAAGCCGCCCCAGACCATCACCGTCACGCTCGCCGAGCCGATCAAGCGCACCGGCGGCGACATCGCCGAAGTGACGCTGCGCAAACCCAAGGCCGGAGAGCTGCGCCACCTCAAGGTCGAGGACCTGTTCGCGACGGACGTGAACGCGCTGATCGTACTGCTGCCGCGCATCACGAATCCGCCGTTGATCGTATCAGAGATCGAGCAGCTCGAGACCGAGGACCTTCTCGAGATCGCCGGTGCCGTGAAGGGTTTTTTTATGCCGGCAGCGATGAAGGAAGCCATCGCGAAGGCATTGGGCAACGACCAGACCTGATCGAGGAGTGGATCGCGGACATCGCCGCGATCTTCCACTGGCCCTTGCCCCACCTCGAAGCGATGGATCTGACCGAGCTGGCCATGTGGCGTGAGCTGGCCGTCAAGCGATGGAACCGGATGAACACGACGGAGAAATAAGGTGGCCGACAACAAGCTGAACCTGCTGGTGAAGTTCACCGGCATCGACAAGCTCTCCGGCTCGATCAGGAACATCGTCGGCGCGGGGAAAGCAGGCTCGGCCGCACTCAATGACCTGCGCAAACAGGCCGGCCAGGGCAAGGCGGCGATCCGCACGCTCAATACCGAGATCCGGGAGAACCAGAGCGAGCTCGCGCGCGTGCGGGCCGAGCTGACATCCGGATCCATGCGCAGCGGTCTTGTCATGGCCGAGCGGGAGCTGGTGCGCGCGATCAACGACGCCAACCGGCAGATCGGTGAGCAAGAAGCCGCGCTGGGCAGGCTCAATCGGCAGATGGATGCACAGAAATCGAAGCTTGAACGGATCAACAACATCCAGTCCCGCGCCTCACAGGTGGCATCGGCCGCTGGCAAGGCCGGTGCGGTCATGTCGGTGGGCATCACGGCCCCCGTTGTCGCCCTCGCTGGATCGATAGGCAATCTGGCTCAGCGATCCAAGGAATTGCAGAATGCGGCCTCCGTCGCCGGCACCGGCTTCGAAGCTTTCCAACGCGGCGCCTATGCCGCCAGTACCGTTGGCATCCAGTTCGACAAGTTCGGCGACATCCTCAAGGACACGCAAGACAAAATCGGCGACTTCAAGGCAACCGGCGGCGGCGAGGTTGCCGACTTCTTCCAGAACATCGCACCCAAAGTCGGAGTGACGGCGGACAGCTTCGCCAAGCTTTCCGGAGCGCAATCGCTGCAGCTCTATTACGATTCGCTGGTGAAGGCCGGGGTCAGCCAGAAGGAAATGGTCTTCTACCTCGAAGCAATCGGAGACGAAGCCAGCGCGCTCTCACCGCTACTTGCCAACAACGGCGCCGGCATGAAGGAACTGGGGGCAAACGCCGCCGTCATCAGCGAAGCCGACGCGGCCGGATTGAAGAAATACACCGATTCCCAGATCAAGCTCAGCAACTCAACGCAGAAGCTGCAGATCGCCCTCGCCAATTCTGGCCTGATCGATGTCATGACATTGCTGGCAGACAAGGGCGCGGCGGCGGCGGATTGGTTCGGCTCCCTATCGCCCGGCGTACAGCAATTTACCGTTGGCCTCGGGATGGTGGCCGCCGTGGCAGGGCCGGTCCTGATCTTCTTTGGCGCAATCGCTTCTGCTGTCGCCACGCTCGCCCCGATCGTCGTGGGGATTGGAGGCGTCTTCTCCGCTGCGGTGCCCATTATCGGCGGCGCGGTGACTGCGATTGTGGGCGCCGTGGGCCTGCCCTTCCTTGCAATAGCTGCAGCCGTCGCAGCGATCGGCGTCCTGATCTACGCGAACTGGGACACCATCAAGAGCGCCTTCATCACCGGGTGGGCAAAGGTGAAAAGCTTCTTCTCCGGGCTGCCTGACTGGCTCAAGACCATGGGGGCCATGATGATGGAGGGCTTGCTCATGAGCCTGAACCCCGTGTTGCTGGTAAACAAGCTGATCGGCATCGCCAAAACCGGCGTGACGGCATTCAAGAACTTCTTCGGCATCAAGAGCCCTTCGCGCCTGTTTATGCAAATGGGTGGCTTCATCAACGAGGGCCTTGGGATTGGTATCGAGCAGAACCAAGACAGACCGGGAAAAGCGGCCACAAACATGGCCCAAGCGGTAATGAATGCAGCGAAATTCCCAGAAGGCTTCGGCAAATCCAATGCCGCGCGCCTCATGGCGAAAGAGAATTTGGCTTGGAACATCGGCAAGCCGAAGATGGCAATCCAGGCCATGAAGGCCACGCAGATCCCGCAGGTGATCCTCAGGCCCAATGCCGCAAACCTTTGGGCAAAAAAGCAGCGGGTAGACAATGACGCCCCCGACGCCGGACCGTTCGCAGGGAATCGACAACGGGAACTATCCGTCGCCAGGATCGCCAGTGCGGGAGCCTTGATAGCCGCTCCTGCTGCGGCGCAACCCGCACAGGCGGCGGCACCATCGAAGATCGAGATCCACATTCATCAGCAGCCCGGTGAGGACGGCGAGGCGCTTGCTCAGCGCGCGGTGCGGATCATCGAACAAAAACAGCGCTCCCAGCGCCTTGGCCGATTTGAGGACAGCTTCTGATGCTCGCAGCCCTTGGCATGTTCGTATTCGAGACCAACTCGGCCCTGTTCGATCGCATGGGTCGCGATCGCGACTGGCGGCATGAACGCACGCCCCGCTTCGGCGCGCGCGCCGCCAGCCAGTTCACCGGCCCCGGCGAGGACCGGATAACGCTGGTCGGCACGCTGGTACCGGAAATCGCAGGATCCTATTCGGCGATCGAGAAACTCGCCGAAATGGCGGACGAAGGCGAAGCCTGGCAGCTCGCGGACGGGCGCGGCAACATCTACGGAACCTACACCATCGACCGGATGAGCGAGGACAGGACCAACCTGCTCGACGATGGCGTTGCACGGCAGACCGGCTTCACCATCGAACTTTCGCGCGTGGCCTGATGGCGGGATCCACCTACAGCCAGGCGAAGGCCGCGTGGAAGGTGACGCTCGACGGCAAGGACCTGACTGCAAAGCTCGCGCCGCGCCTGATCTCGCTTCGCCTCTCGGAGAAGAACGGCGAGGAAGCCGACGAGCTGGAGATCATCCTCCACGATGCCGATGGCAAGGTCGCCATCCCACCCGAAGGTGCGGTCCTGCGCGTCCAACTGGGCTGGGAGCGCGGCAGCGCTGTAACGCCAGGTCTGGTCGACAAGGGCAGTTTCACGGTCGACGAGGTGGCTTGGGACGGCCCGCCCGACCGGCTGTCGATCCGCGCCCGCTCGGCAGACCTCAAGGACAGCTTCCGCACCAGGCGCAACAGGACGTGGAAGGACACGACCATCGGCGCGATCGTTGACGACATCGCAGTTCGCCACAGCCTGACGCCGCGGTGCCATGCAGACCTGTCGGGCAAAGCGATCCTGGCCGCCGAACAGGGCAACAAGAGCGACATGCAGTTCCTGCGCGACCTTGCCCGGCGCTACGACGCTACCGCGACCGTTAAGGCCGGGACGTTGATCTTTGCCCCGATCGGCGCGGCGACCACGGCCACCGGTGCCACGATCCCGACCTTGACGATCTCCCGGCAGCAATGCTCAAACCACTCCTGGCGGCGCGCCGCGCGCGAAAAGGCGCAGGACGGTGTCGAGGCGCAGTGGCATGACAAGGACGGCGCAACCCGCAAGACGGTCAGCACCGGCGGCACGAACCGGAAGCGCCTCAAGAAGGTCTATTCCAGTGAGGTGGATGCCAAGGCGGCAGCTGTGGCGGAATCGAAGCGGCTCAAGCGCGCCGCGGCCAATCTTGAGCTGACGATGTCATATGGCGATCCGCGCTTGGCGCCGGGCATGAGGATCAGCGTCTCTGGCTTTAAGTCAGAAGTAGACGGCACGTTGTGGGTGATTACGAGCACAGACCACGAAATGGGCGATCGTGGTCTATCGAGCCGCTTGTCTCTTAAAGTCTTGGCATAATGCTGAACGCTTAGCTGGCATTCGAACGAACTCCCAAGAAACCCAAACGATATTCATCGCCGTCAAAAAAGGCCTTCGCCCTGAGCCCACAGGGCCCATGAACGAGCACGTCATGCAACCGAAGGACCGCAACCATTTGCACGGAGTTTCTACCGTTTTCATCGTGAAGATCCGGAAATTTCGTATCTACCGGTAGGCCAGGCCAAGCCATCTCTACTTCGGCAACAACCTTGCTTTCACCATTCGTGTCTTGTGTAATCTTGATACCAAGAGGCTGTTCAGGGGTGTCGGGGTCAATTCGGAAGTGCACCTCCACACACAACAACGGTATCCTTGAAGGATAATTAGCTGATAGAATTATTTCCGAATTATAAACTCCAACTAAAGTCCTCTTTCCAGTAACTTCTTCTCGAATATCATCGCAGAAAATTGCATTACCATTGGGTAAGGGTGGATATTTTATCATGCCGCGATACCATCTGTTTCAAATACAGTTACGCTTACACGCGGAGTCTGACTTTCTGAGCGGGGAATAGATATCACATCTAGGGAAGATCTTGTCGAATCCGGATATACGATGCCATGAGAAGTATAGACTTTCTCACTTGAATAATCTTTCGCAGAAATCTGAAGTTCGACTCCCAGAGCCGAAGCAAGATCAGAGACAGTATTCATTTCCCAATTTGGAGTTCCATTAAACCAACGAGAGATCACAGATTTGTTAACACCTAGAGTATCAGCAAGTCGCTGAAGAGTATACCCTTCTGGCCCCTTCTTTTTCTCAGAAATAACAGACCAAAATAGGCTCACCATCTCAGATTTGAGAATGGTCCTATCATATTCCTTGGCGTCGACATCGAATCCTGAATTAGCCATTGTCCAGATCTCTCATCACATGACCTAAATAGTCGGAATTGCTATCAGATCTCAGCGGCCGAATACCACCAGTTTCTCCATCCCAATGCTCAGCAACTTCGCTTGCCATCCGATGATAGTTACTTTTTGCCCCCAAATCGCTTCGCAAATAGAAACGAGTGCCAACAAAAACATCTTTATGAACGAAGCGACCAAGAAGCCGTGCCTGAAAATCTTTCGGCTTTCGAACGGCAAACGTCCAAACTTCATCTAGATCTTCAAGCAGCTTAAAATCTGGCGCGCCGTCCTCGCTCCTACCCACCGAAACGAGGTAACCGGCCTTAAACGTATCGAAAGACATAGCAGCCGTGGTGCGAGGGAACGGAGGAGAAGGCGCTGAGAGCATGGAGGCAATGGCATCGGTAACCATCAAAATCCTCCTTCGCTCGTACCCAAGCTTCTGACGAGCGAATTCAAGCTCGACAAACCCCGCTTTCTTCAACTGTTCAACACATAATGGTGTTGATATAAAAGTCAACTTCTTACCCCTGAGCTGGCGTTGACGCCCTTCCTCGAAACCGCGAACATGGTTAGAGCAACCATCAGATGTCGCCTTCAACCCGCTCCGAGGCAGCCGGAATTTCGATTTCGACTAGATCCCACCCCACCCCATCGCGTTTAAAAATCATGCGAGGTACCTTTTCACCTTCGTCCACTTCGGGCACGGCGACAAAGCGGTCAAAGCCGTGGCGCTCGATCACCCACTCGACGTCCCTGCCGCCACCTGATGAAGTATCCTCGGGCCCCTTCATCTTCCCACTCTCGACCATAGCCTTCATGCCTTCGGGAGAGACGATGCCATCGATCAGATTGTCGACCAATGACATAGCAAAGGCTGCACCTAGGGCGCCGAACGGATTGTCGTCCTTCTCCTTGGCCATCTCTGCAACGAGGTAAGCGCGCATCTGGCTCTTCAGGGACTCGCGCACCGAAGGAAAATCGACGCGTTCTTTCATCTCGTCCTTGTCGCCACTCATCACCGCGTCGTGCAGTCCGGACATCGCGAGTACTGGCGACGCCAAGTACCAGGCACCTGCAGCGATAAGCAGCCCCACCGTGCCGCCCCATATGACCCTTTTCATGCTTTCCTTCGATCAGTTCACTTGGCCGTCGCGTCCAGCTCGCTCACCCGCCCCAACAACGCGTCAGCGTGTTGGTAAATGTCGATCGGTCCCGCCACTGAGTAACGTTCCTCGTCCTTGCCTGAGAAGAGGCCGAGGTAGCGGGCGGTTGGGCTGTTGAAGTGTAGGCGCGCGATCGTGCGGCGGTTGTTGTCGTCCAGGAGAACGGCGCAATAGGACTTTGCATCGCGCATCACGATACGCTCCGGGTTCACCGACTTTGAGCAAATGGCCCGGATGATGTTGAAGCCGTCGATCTCAACCTGCGTGGTTTCGATGCCGTCGCTTTCGGCCGTCGGCTCGTCGACTGGTTCGGGGTCGTCATTGCGGTTCATGGCGTTTTGCAGGCGCTCGTCGATGCCTTGCCGGATGATCGCACCGATCGCCTGAGTGATTGCGCCCTGGTATTTCTCACGCACCTGCTTGGTGAGCATGCCGTCGTGCAGACGCGAGGCCACTACGCGCACGAACTCCTCGGAAGGTTCGGCAAACTCCTTCTTCAGTTCGGCCATGACCTGGGACTGCAGCTTGAGTGTACCGGCTTGGGCGACGATGCGATCGACATCAAACTCGGCCTTCTGGAAGGCGCTGAGATGGCGCAGGTCCGACTTGCGATACTCGTCGAGGTTGAACGTGAAGAACGGCTTCTCGTCCATCATGTTGGCTTTGTCGGAGTCCGTGAAGAACTTGTAGACGACGCCGTTGGTGAGGAGCGCGACACGGGCATCGGTCGCCGCAAAATATCGGAAAAGCTGGCTGGCGTGCTTGATCGACAGATCGCCGTTGACGGGTTTGCACTCGACCAGAACAGTGACCTCACCGCCTACGCAGAGGGCATAGTCGACTTTCTCGCCCTTCTTCGTGCCAACATCGCAGGTAAATTCTGGTTTCACCTCGGCCGGATTAAAAACATCGAAGCCCAACGCCCGCAAGAATGGCATAACTAGCGTCGTCTTTGCGGCCTCTTCAGTTTCGAGAATTTCGCGGTGCTGGCGTAGACGAGCCTGCAACTCGGCAATGTTGGTTTCGAAATCCATGGTCCCCCCTCAGCATTCAGGCCAAATGCCGCGACCGTTCCATGTGCGCGACAAATCAAGGCCCCTACTAAGGCAAATGAGTTTGAACGTGATCTCGATTAAGAAATTTTAGAGCGGTTTTCGACCGTTCTGAATCGGCATGGGATTCCCTTTGGTCACGATTTCTGATTCAGAATCCGTGCTGGTGAAGGAGGCCGGCATGGATGGCTCTTTCGATGGATTTGCGCACTCGGCTCTTGGCAGCGGTGGATAGTGGATCGAGTTGTCGTGCTGCGGCGGCCCGGTTTGGTGTTGCACCATCAACGGCGGTCCGCTGGCGGGCACAGCAGCGCGAGACGGGTGACATTGCCCCAAAGCCTCTAGGCGGCGATATGCGTTCGCGGCGGATGGAAGAGCGGGCAGCGGACATTCTGGCCATTTGGGAGGAGCGCAGGGACATCACCCTCGGAGAACTGCGCTTGGCGCTGGCAGACAAGGGTATGGACGTTTCCGTTGCCGGGCTACATCGCTTTTTTGTTCGCCGTGGACTGACGCGCAAAAAAAGACAGGCCATGCGATAGAGCAAGATCGACCCGACATCCTTAAGCAGCGTCAGGACTGGTTCGAGGGTCAACTCGATTTCGAACCGGAGCGTCTGGTCTTCATCGACGAAACCTGGACCGCGACCAATATGACCCGCAGCCACGGTCGTTGCCCGAAAGGCGAGCGGCTGCGGATGGGCTTCCCGCACGGCCACCGCAAGACCACCACCTTGGTCGCCGGCCTGCGCATGACCGGCATGGTCGCGCCCATGGTGCTCGATGGGCCGATCAACGGCGACTGGTTTGAAGCCTACGTCGCCAAGGTCCTCGTCCCGGAACTGCGGCCCGGCGACGTCGTCATCATGGACAACCTGTCGAGCCACAAACGCGCATCGGTGCAGGTGCTCATCGAGACCGCAGGCGCAACCCTGCGCTTTCTCCCACCCTACAGCCCTGACTTCAATCCGATCGAGAAAGCGTTCTCCCGCCTCAAGGCCATGCTCCGTAAAGCGGGTGAGCGTACAGTTAGTGGTCTGTGGAGCTTGATCGGTAAACTCATCGATATCTTCCAGCCCCACGAATGCGCCAACTACTTCAGATCATGCGGGTACGAACCAGAATGATCGAAAACCGCTCTAATATGCCGAAAGTTCGAAGCGCATCACGAAACCGGGAAACAAGATTGCGATATTTCTATCCCCTTTGGAATGCGGTCCCTATACCCAATTGCAGACTAATCATGCGAGTAGAACACTTTGACGCTGGCGATCGGCGAAATCTTGATCCGTGAGGTGCAGGCAGGTGAATTGCCAGCGCTACATCACGTAATCGAACGAGCCTTTCGTGGGAAAACCGCAAGAGCGGGTTGGTCTCACGAAGGAGCAGTCGTGCCTGGTCGCAGAATAGAAATGTCAGTGCTCGAAGCGATCCTCAATGATGATCATGAACTATTGTTGGGCGCTTTTATCGAGAACAAGCCGGTCGGCTGCGTCAGGATCACGCAGAAGGACGAATCTGTCTGCGAAATTGGTCTGTTGACCGTCGATCCGGATACTCAAGCGATGGGGTTGGGAGATACGCTACTGACTGCTGCCGAGCGTAAAGCTCTTGATCGATTTGGCGCAAGCCTGACTGAGTTATCAGTGATCATCCAGCAACCCAAACTGACCGAATATTACAAGCGCAGAGGATATCAGATTACCGGGCGGACTAAGCCCTATCCGATTCAGATCGATCCGCCCATGGAGTTCGCGATCTTCCAAAAAGTGCTCTGAATCAACTGCGTCAGACTATGCGAGGAAACTGCTTTCTGAGCTGACCGAAATTCACATTTTCCGAACAGTAGCAACCACGCGACCTAGGATGTGCATTTCGTCGTCGTAGGCAGTGGCGTTGGAGACGTGGGGGTTGTCGGCCATCATTTCTACGCCGCCGTTCGGGAGGGCGCGGAGGCGTTTGATGGCGCCTAGGCCGGCGTAGGTTATGGCCCAGATCTTGTCGCTGATGTTGAGGCTTTGCTGCGAGCAGTCGATCAGGAGTAGATCGCTATCACGGAGGGTGGGCTCCATCGAGTCTCCTGCCCCCTGGGCGAAGAATAGCTGCTCTGGAGCTGCTCGCGTATAGAGGCGAAGCCACTCTATTGGGAAGTGACGGATCGTCTCCGTGACGGGAACATCTAGATAGGTAGAACCCATACCGAGCGAGAGATCGATCTCCCGTACCGGCACGAGACCAAGATCCGCGGCGACAGCTTCTGTTGATGGAACTGGAACGTAAGAGTCGGAAGGATCGTCGGTCTCGCCTTCGAGATAGGCAGGCGTCGTCTGCAATTCGCGAGCGATCTTGTGCAGATGCTTCGAGCCAACCTTATTCCGGTTTATCAATGAGTTGATAGTTGGCTGAGCCAGGCCAACTCGACGCGCGAGTTCAGCCTGAGACATGCCAAGCTCGGTGAGACGATCTGCGATACGCTGCCCTATTCCCATGGGAATGGACCCTATAGCTTTGCCGATAGGTCGAAACTTCGGTTTTGCAATTGACAAGGGTATAGCTTTAGCAATACCTGTGGGTCATGCCCGACGCCATCACACCATATGAAGCCCTTCTCCAGGCAGTCGAAACTGCCGGGTCGCAATCCGCTCTCGCTCGAGCTTGTGGCGTCGGGCAACCCGCCGTCTGGAAATGGCTCCAGGTCAAGCGCCTGCCCGCTGAGTACGTCCTGCGTATCGAAGCCGAAACCGGCGTATCGCGCCATGACCTCCGCCCTGACATCTACCCTCGCGAGGTGCCCCATGCTCCCGACGCATTCACAGGGGTAGACCGGGGCACGGCCTGCGTCTTCTTCAATGGACGCGCCTTTTCGCAGCAGGCCCGCGCATGACGAAGCGCCGCGAACCCCTCACCTACCAGCACACGCTCACTGGCGTTGCCTCCCTGATCGGGTGGGATCGTTGCGGGGCGATTTGCGGCGTCTCTGATCGAAGTGTGCGTAACTGGTCCGATCCCGATTGCGAGATCGAGATCCGCATGATCGATGCCGAACGGCTCGACCGCGCCTACATCGAACATGGCGGCACTTACGCGCCGTTCCATCGCCTGATGAGCCTGCGCCTCGAACTTGCGGTAAAGGAAGCTGCACAGGCCGACATGGCGCGCGCCGCGGCGGACGCTGCGAAGGAGAGCGGTGAGGCCGTTGCAGCGCTGATCGAAGCGTCAATGTCTCCCGATGCCGAAACCCGTCGCCGCGCCCGCAAGGAAGCGGAGGAAGCGATCTCCTCGCTAACCTCTGCGCTGCGCGCCGTCGATCGGCAGGAAGCCCTCGGGGGCTGAGCGATGCCCGGGACGAACATACAGGCACAGGCGCCGCAGCTGCCGATCGTCGCAGACGACGATGCGGGCCGCTTTGCGCCGCTCTATTGCCCGCACTGCCGGGCGCGCGGCCTCGTGCGCTCCAGCAAGCAGGTCACCGGGCAGCACCGCGACATGTACTACCAGTGCTGCAACATCGCTTGCGGCCATACCTGGCGCGCCTCGCTCGCCTATGACTACGGCATCGTGCCGAGCGCGATCCCGGATCCGCGCGTGAACCTGCCGCTGCGCCAGATGACGCGGCAGCAGGCGCTCGAATCGATGCGTGAGCGCGACCCGAACCAGCCCGACATGTTCGACGCCGATCCGGACCCACCCAACATCGCGGATACCGCCTAGGCGCCGGGCTGATCCCGGCCGCCCCTACCCAAACGCCCGCCAGCTGCCCGCCAACCAGCTTTGACCGACCCGCCACGCGGGAATGGAGTGTTGCGCCGTGCCCAAGTCATCGATCCATCCGAGCCATTGCCGCTGCCTCCGCTGCGCACCCCGCCATCCTGCGGGGAGCAATCGCGTGCCCTCGCCCTGGGCTTTGCTGCTCGCGGCCGCCGCGCTGGCAATCGCCTCGGTCGCCCTGCGCGACTGCTTCTCCACCTGGTCCAGCTTCTAAGAATCGGGAGACGCTCCATGCGAACGCATAAGCACATCCAGACGAAAGCCCGCGTCGTCGGCTTTCACTTCACCTTCCAGTGCACGGCCTGCGAGGCCGTGGAGCATCGCCGCACTCCAGCGCTTCCCGCTGGATGGATGGCGGTAGAAGCGGCCGAGGACGTCTACGCCTATTGCGGTGAGTGTGCCCCGGTCCTGCCGGTAGGGGGCGTGCAGTGACCGTCGCCGCACTGTGGCGCAGCACGCCTGCACCGCTTCGCAGGGAGACGGCGGCATTCGCCGTCTGCGTACCCGCGATCCTCGCGGCCTTCGCGTCCCTCTGGGCGATGCTGCCGGCATGATTCGGATCGCCGAACACATCCGCGAAGGACGCGATGCCGTGATCGCAGAAAGGCTGCTGAGCGGGGCGCCAGCCACCAATCCCTACGCCCCGCGAAGCAAGCGCGGCCTCTTCTGGCAGCGCGGCGCCGAACAGGCGCGCGAAGCCATCGAAAAACTCATGAGGATCGGAGCATGAAAACTGCACAGCAGACCACGCTGCCCGTGGAGATCGGGGAAAGCCGACGCCCCGTCGACGATCGCCTGCGGCTCCTGATCGAGCGGATTGAGCGCCTCGAGGAAGAGAAGAAGGGCCTGAGTGACGATATTCGCGACGTCTACTGCGAGGCGAAGGCGGTCGGCTACGACGTCAAGACGATGCGCCAGATCGTGCGGCTGCGGAAGATGCGGCCCGACGACCGGCGCGAAATGGACATGATCCTCGATACCTACAAGTCGGCGCTGGGGATCGACTGACCATGGCTCGCACTCCCGCAGCATTCCGCCAGGCCGATGTCGTTCGCGCAGTCAAAGCCGTGCGCGCGGCGCAGATTGCCGTCTCCGGCGTAGAGATCACGCCAGACGGGACGATTCGCGTCCTGACCGGCACCGCGCCGGAAGCCCCCTCCTCCCCCTTCGATGATTGGAAGCAGAAGCGCCATGCGAATGCGTCTTAAGGGAATCAACCGTACGACGCGCAAGCTCTCGTCCGGCAAGACCGTCACCTACTACTACGCCTGGAAAGGCGGCCCGCGCCTGGAAGGGACACCCGGTTCGCCCGAGTTCGTCGCCAGCTACAACCGAGCCGTCAATGCGAAGATCCCGCCGCGCAAGGACCAGTTGATGTCGGTCCTCGACCTGTTCGAGGATTCGACCGAGTTCACCGACCTCGCCGAGCGCACCCGCAAGGATTACCGCAAGCACCTGCGCGTGATCGCGGCCGAGTTCGGAGACTTCCCGGTCAGCGCGCTCGAGGATCGCCGCACGCGCGGCGAGTTTCTCGCCTGGCGCGAACGCCTCGCGATCAAGTCGCGGCGGCAAGCCGACTATGCCTTTGCCGTCCTCGCCCGCTCGCTTTCATGGGCGTATAACCGCGGCCTCGTCCCGGTGAACCCCTGCGAGCGCCCCGGCCGCCTCTATCGTGCCGCGCGCTCCGAGAACGTCTGGACGGACGCCGATGAGAAGGCCTTCCACGCAAAAGCACCGAATCACCTGCGGCTCGCCCTGACCCTCGCGCTCTGGACCGGCCAGCGGCAGGGAGATCTCCTTCGCCTGAAGTGGGCTGCCTACGACGGAGAAACCATCCGCCTGCGCCAGCGCAAGACGAAAGTGCCGATCGTGATCCCGGTGGGCGCCCCCCTTAAGGTAGCGCTCAAAGCTGAAAAAGACCGATACGCGCAGGAAAACAAGGACCTGCCCGAAACCATCCTGGCGACCGTGCATGGCACCGCGTGGACCGAATCGGGCTTCCGAGCCTCGTGGCGCAAGGCCTGCATCAAGGCAGGCGTGACCGACGTCACATTCCACGACCTGCGCGGCACCGCCGTGACCCGCCTGGCCATCGCCGGCGCCACGGTTCCAGAGATCGCAGCGATCACCGGACACAGCATGAAGGAGGTCGGGAGCATCCTCGACGCCCACTACATGCACCGCGATCCGGCACTGAGCGAAGCGGCCATCCGAAAGCTCGAAGGGAGAAGAATTTCTCCCAACTAAACGCCCAACTGCCCGGGCGACCTTGTCTTAAATCTGGGAAAAATGCTTTAAAATCAATGGTAGCGGAGGAGGGACTCGAACCCCCGACACGCGGATTATGATTCCGCTGCTCTAACCGGCTGAGCTACTCCGCCATACCATATGGCCTGTTCCGGCCGCCCCGGTTTGCCCGGGGCAGGCCGCGTCCTTTAGGGGGGAGGTTGGGATCGGTCAACACCTGAAATGCGGAATTATCCGCGAAAAGGAATCGTCCTGATTTCACGCCACAAGCCGTCCTCCCAGGCGTAGAGACCGAAGCCGCGAAAACGGAACGTGACAGGCTGCAATTGCGGGGCCAGTTCGGCCTGCAGCCCCCTCGCCGCCTCGCCCGTCACCTTGTTCTGGATCGTGATGTGAAGGCGTAGCGGCCTTGCGTCCTGGTTGGTCAGCAGGCCGTGCATCCGCTCGGCAATCACGCCGTGCATTTCGACGACCTCGCGCGATTCGACCGCAAGCGCGGTGCCATGCCCCAATTTCATCAGGCCGGTCATGCGCGCTGGCGGTGGCGGGCTTGCGGCAAGGTCCTTCAGGACCTGCACCAGTTCCTCCTCCACGGAAGCCGGAAGGGCATGAAACAGGGTAACATGGGCGCGCAGGCGGTTGCGTTCGGGAGGATAATGTGCGCGGCGCAGGCCGTCGGCCCAGAACAGGACGTCTGGCGGAAGTTCGGCCGTGACCAGCAAGGGCGCCCCGGGCTTGCGCGCGGGGCTCAGGGTCTGTCCGGGCAGGTTTACACCGATGTCTGGCCTCCTTGGATTGCGCGCCTTCAGTGGCGTGCCCGGCAGCCTAGCGCATCAGGCTTCAGAGTTCACCGCGTTGACGACGGATCGCAAACCACTTCTTCACGTTGTCGTTATGCTCGGCGAGCGTCCCGGCAAAGGCATGGCCGCCGGTGCCGTCCGCGACCATGTAGAGGGCATCGGTCCGGGCAGGGTGCAGGACCGCCTCGATCGAGGCGCGGCCGGGATTGGTTATCGGATGCCTGGGCAGGCCGACCATCGTGTATGTATTGTAGTCGTTGACCGCCTGGATCTCGGATTGGAGGATGCGGCGGCCCAGCGGCTTGCCCCTGGTGATCGGGTAGATGATCGTCGGGTCCGCCTGCAACAGCATGCCTTCCTTGAGGCGGTTCGAATAGAGCCCGGCCACCATGCGCCGCTCGGAAGCCTTGCCGGTTTCCTTCTCGACGATCGAAGCGAGGATCAGGGCTTCCTCGGGCGTCTTCACGACGAGGTCCTTGCCACGCTGCGCCCACAGTTCGTCCATCGTACGGGCCATCGCCGCCTGCATCCGGCGCAGCACGTCCTCGCGGCTGTCACCCGACTGGTAGGCATAGCTGTCGGGCAAGACCGAGCCTTCTTCGGGCACCGAGACTTCGCCGGTCAGTTCCGGCGTCGCCATCAAACGCTCCTGCACCATGATCGAGGGCATGCCCTCGGGAATGGTCACGTAGCGGCGGATCACGTCATCGCTGGTGATGATGTCCAGCACCCGCGAGGGGCTTGCGTGGGCGGGAATGGCGAACTCGCCCGCCTTGATCGCACCGCCGCCACCGAAGATGCGCGCGCGCAGCGCAAAGCCAGAGGCAGAGCGGATGACGCCCTGCTCTTCCAGCCGCTCGGCAACGGCCGTGAGGCTGGCGCCCGCCGGCACGATGAAGTTGCGATCCTTCTCGAGCGGGCCGGAACCGAACCAGCCGCCCAGAAAGCTCCAGAGGGCCAGGAGGACGGCCGCGGCAATCACCGCGGCCAGAACCCATCCGCGCCGGGACATCATCGGCCCGTCCGCTCCATCGGCTATCGCCTCAGTCGATCTTGCGCATCACCAGGCTGGCGTTGGTGCCGCCGAACCCGAAGCTGTTGTTGAGCACGGCGCGCACTTCGCGCTTCTTCGCGGTGTGCGGCACGAGATCGACGCCCTGGCAGCTCTCGCTCGGGTTATCGAGGTTGAGCGTGGGCGGCACGATCTGGTCGCGCAGCGCGAGGATGCAGAAGATCGATTCGACCGCGCCCGCGCCGCCGAGCAAGTGGCCGATCGCCGACTTGGTCGAGCTCATCGAAACATCCGCGATGGCGTCGCCAAAGAGGCGGCGCACCGCGCCCAGCTCGAGCTCGTCGCCAAGTGGCGTCGAAGTGCCGTGGGCGTTGATGTAGTCGATGTCCTTGGGCTCGACACCGGCCTTGCGCAGCGCCATCGCCATCGAGCGGTACGCGCCCGAGCCTTCGGGGTGCGGCGCAGTGACGTGGTAGGCGTCGCCCGACAGACCGTAGCCGATCACTTCGCAATAGATCTTGGCGCCACGAGCCTTCGCGTGCTCGTACTCCTCGAGCACGACGACACCGGCGCCCTCACCCATGACGAAGCCGTCGCGGGCCTGGTCGTAGGGGCGGCTGGCCTTGGTCGGATCGTCATTGAAATTGGTCGACAGCGCACGGGCCTGCGCGAAGCCGGCAATGCCGATCGGGCAGATGGTGCTTTCGGCGCCGCCTGCCAGCATGATGTTGGCATCGCCATCCTTGATCATGCGCGCAGCATCGCCGATCGAGTGGGCGCCGGTCGAACAGGCGGTAACGACCGCGTGGTTCGGACCCATCAGGCCGTACTTGATCGAGACCTGGCCCGAGATCAGGTTGATCAGGCGTCCGTGGACGAAGTGCGGCGAGACACGGCTCGGGCCCTTCTCGGCCAGCACGAGCGATTCGCTTTCGATGCCCGGCAGACCGCCGATACCCGAACCGATCGAGCAGCCGGCCATGAGGCGGGTTTCCTCGTCCATATCAGTGAGACCGGCGTCTTCGATCGCCTGGCCCGCAGCATCGATACCGAAGACGATGAACGGATCCACCTGACGCTGGACCTTGTGGTCGACGCGCTTGTTGGCGTCGAAGCCATAGTCGTGATCGGCCGGCTTCACTTCGCAGGCGATACGGCATTTCTGGTCCGAGGCATCGAACTTGGTGATCGGCCCCGCGCCGCTCTTGCCGGCGAGGATATTGGCCCAGGTGGTCTCAACATCGGCACCCAGCGGGGTGACAAGACCAAGTCCGGTAACGACGACGCGACGCATTCATGCTCTCCAAAAATGCAGTTGGCCGGTAATGCATCTGGCCAGGGTAATTCAGTTGGCCGAAACGGCAACAGGCCCGCCCCTTAGAGGTCGAGCCTGTCGATATCAATCCGGGTTCCGGTATCCCGCCCCCTGACACACGCCAGGGAAGCGGCGAAACCGAAGGACTGGCTCAGCCCTTGTTCTCTTCGATGTACTTGATCGCATCGGAAACGGTGCTGATCTTCTCAGCAGCATCGTCCGGGATCTCGACGCCGAATTCTTCTTCGAAGGCCATGACCAGCTCGACAATGTCGAGGCTGTCTGCGCCCAGATCGTCGATGAAGCTTGCTTCTTCGGTCACCTTGTCGGCTTCGACGCCGAGGTGCTCAACGACGATCTTCTTAACCCGATCGGCGGTATCGCTCATTTGAATAGACCCCTTCTCAATCCGGAGGATAAAATCTCGAAAGTCGCCCTAATGAGAACGAGTCGAGCTGGCAAGCCTCCCGCTGAACTTAGGAGGATGTCGGCACGGTGACATACCCCCTGTTATCCACTGTCCAGGCGGGATTCCAGGCAATTTCCCAGGCATGGCCATCGGGATCGGCAACGTAGCCGCGGTAACCGCCGTGGGTTGGACTGTCCGCGGCCCGCAACAGCGAGGCACCGGCAGCAACCAGCCGGGCGATCGTGGCATCGACCGCCTCGGCGCTTTCCACGTTGTGCGCCAGTGCAAAGCTGCCGGAACCGCCCGCCTCGCGCTGCATGTCCTGAGCCAGATCGTCGCGCCCCCAGATGCCGAACACGAAGCCGTTCATCTGGAAGAAGGCCACGTCGTCCATCTCGAAGGCCGGCTGCCAGCCGAACCCTTCGCGATAAAAACCCTTGGACCGCCCCATGTCGGCGACGCCCAGCGTGATAAGTGCAATCTGCTGCTTCATCGTGCAAGCTCCGGGCTGTGCCGGAACGACCACCGTTCCGGTTGCAAGGCCATGGGGCTCGCCGACCGGCTGCCTGGTCGCGCACGGCCCGGACCTTCTGCCCGGGCGGATGCGCGGGCCGACTCAACCGGAGCCGGCCTACCCATTTCAGGCTGGAGCCAGTCTATCAGCCCGCGTCGGGAGCGACAACGTGGCCCGGCGTGGAGGCAGCGGGCTTAACCGGATCGACCACGCGCAAGTGCAGTTCGCGAAGCTGCTTGAGTTCGGCCGGCGACGGCGCGCCCATCAGCAGGTCTTCGGCGCGCTGGTTCATCGGGAACAGCGTGATTTCGCGCAAGTTCTGCGCACCGCACAGGAGCATGACGATGCGGTCGACGCCCGCGGCCATGCCGCCGTGCGGCGGGGCGCCGTACTGGAAGGCGCGGTAGAGACCGCCGAAACGATCTTCGACGTCCTGCTTCGACAGGCCGACCTTCTCGAAGGCCGCGACCATCAACTCGGGGCTCTGGTTACGGATCGAGCCGGAAGCGATCTCGTAGCCGTTGCACACGAGGTCGTACTGGAACGCCTTGATCGTGAGCGGGTCCTGCGAGGTGAGCGCGTCCATGCCGCCCTGCGGCATCGAGAACGGGTTGTGCGCAAAGTCGACCTTCTTGTTGTCTTCGTCCCATTCGAAGAACGGAAAGTCGACGATCCAGCACAGCTCGAAACGGTCCTTGTCGATCAGGTCAAGCTGCTCGGCGACGCGGGTACGGGCGAGACCGGCGAGCTTGGCCGCCTGCTCTTCCTTGCCCGCAGCGAAGAACACGCCGTCGTTGGGGCCAAGGCCCAGTGCCTCGATCAGCGCCGCGGTCTTCTCCTCGCCATGGTTCTTGGCGATCGGGCCGCCGGGGACGCCGTCCTTGATGTTGATGTAGCCAAGGCCAGAGAAGCCCTCGCCGCGCGCCCAGTTGTTCATCTCGTCGAAGAACTTGCGGCTGCCCGCACCGGCGCCCGGCGCCGGGATCGCGCGGATCTTGCCGCCGTTCTCGACGATGCCGGCGAAGATGCCGAAGCCCGAGCCCCGGAAGTGATCGGTCACGTCCTTGATGATGATCGGGTTGCGCAGGTCCGGCTTGTCCGAACCGTAGTCCAGCATCGACTGGGCATAGGGAATGCGGCGGAATTCGCCCGAGGGGGTGACCGGTTTGCCCTTGGCGAACTCGGCGAAGACGCCCTGGATCACCGGCTCCATCGTTTCCCAGATTTCCTCCTGGGTAACGAAGCTCATCTCGAGGTCGAGCTGGTAGAATTCGCCCGGCAGACGGTCGGCGCGCGGGTCTTCGTCGCGGAAGCACGGCGCGATCTGGAAGTAGCGGTCGAAACCGGCGACCATCAGCAGCTGCTTGTACTGCTGCGGGGCCTGTGGCAGCGCGTAGAACTTGCCCGAATGGATGCGGCTGGGCACGAGGAAGTCGCGTGCACCCTCGGGCGAAGACGCGGTCAGGATCGGCGTCGAGTACTCGGTGAAGCCGATGCCTTCCATGCGGCGGCGCATGTCCGAGATGATCCTGGTGCGCGTCACGATGTTGGCGTGAAGCGTCTCGCGGCGCAGGTCGAGGAAGCGGTACTTGAGGCGGATGTCCTCCGGATACTCCTGCTCACCGGCAACCGGCATCGGCAGCTCCTCGGCCCTCGACAGCACCGTGGCAGCGCGCGCATAGACCTCGATCGCGCCGGTCGGCAGGTTCGGGTTCACGGTCGCCTCGGTGCGCGCCTTCACGTTGCCCTCGATGGTCACGACACTTTCGAGGCGCAGCGAATCGAGAATTTCGAGCGCGGGGCTGTCCGCGTCGGTCACCACCTGGGTGATGCCGTAGTGGTCGCGCAGGTCCACGAAGAGAACGCCGCCGTGGTCGCGCTTGCGATGCACCCAGCCGGACAGGCGGACGGTCTGGCCGACATCGGCCGCAGTCAGGGCGCCGCAAGTGTGGGAGCGATAGGGATGGGTCATGGCGTTGTCGCGCTTCTTCTCAAGAAAACTGGTTGCAAGCGCAGCCCCCTAGAGGACTGCCGCCACGATTTCCAGATGGCGTTTGCCGTGAGCCGATTTCCGGCCCCGCTTGAGGGCCTGCACACGGTCGGGCGTTACCCGAAATTAATCCCGTAACCCGAAATAAACGATTGCACTTCTATCTGCGATCCTACGGGTCATCAGGAGACAATAACATGCTGGCCGAAATCACGATCGACGGAATGGTCGATGAGGAATTCCGCCACGCCATCGAGGTCCTACTGCGCGAAGGCCAGGCCGAACAGGCGGAAACCTGGCTGCGAAGCCGAATCGCCATGGTCAGCGGCCCCGGACTTCCCCTGCCCGAACGATTCCCGCAGCTTACCGCAGCTGACCTGTCGATCACCGGATGGGAAGACATTGCCGGACGGCTGGCGCATCTGGACACGCTCGGCGCACCGATCACCGCCATTGGCATCGACCTCAGCGACCCGGACCACATCGGCCTGTCGCCCGAACCTTCCGGCCTGATGCCGCTGCACGTCGAGACCCACTACTACACCGATGACGCCTGGCCCTTCTCGCGCTGCGACCGCGCTTCGCTGACGGGCGGCTACGTTGGCTCCGGAAGCCGCTGGACGGATCGATTCGTCGAAGTGGACGACACGATCGGCATTGCCGGTATCGACGATCTCTATGGTACCGTCTTTGCGCTGGAGCATCGCTGCCGCCCCGGCGGCGATGCCAGCGAGCAAGAGCGCCGCGCCTATATGCTCGGCGCCAGCTTCATCGCCGTCCTGGCCCATATCGCGATCCGCGACACCGCCATGCGCGAAGGCCTGCCGCGTCCGATGGCGGTTCTGGTCGGCAGCAACGAATCCTATCCTTTCGTCTCCGCCCCGGCAGTGGCCGCGCCCAGCGCCTTCGTGTGCGCACCCACACCGCAGACGGTACCGATCCCGGGCCCGGTCGCCGAGACACCCGCCCCCGACTACGGCAGCTTCGCACCGGCGGCCCATCAGCCGTCGCCCGGCTTCGAAGAAGCCTTCGAGGACCCTCGCCCGTTGGAGGAAACGGCGGCTCTTCTGGAACTGCGCGAACTGGCAGATCCGGGCGCCGATCCGGGCATGGAACCCGAAGCCTGGGAACTTCCGGAAGTGCCGTCGCACACCACCGGCACGCAGTTACGCAGGCGAATCGTCACTCCCGAAAGTATCGCCGAACTCGAAGCCTTGGAAAAACCGGGCCTCTTCCAGAGAATATTTCGTCGCAAATAGTGGGGGAGGCTTCCCCCAAACCTTGTGAGAGAGCGTTGATCCTGCGTCCTGTTAGGCGTAACGCCGCTGTTCAATGATCATTCATCCGCTCATAACCCAGACCGAAGATCTCGCAGCCCTGTGCGAACGCCTGGCAAAATCCGATTTCGTCAGCGTCGACACAGAATTCATGCGCGAGAACACCTATTGGCCCGAACTCTGCCTCGTGCAGATCGCCAATACGGAGGAAGCCGCTGCGATAGACCCGATGGCCGAGGGCCTCGACCTGTCGCCGCTGCTCGACCTGCTGACCGACAACGAGGAAGTCCTGAAAGTCTTCCACGCGGGCGGGCAGGACGTCGAGATCATCTTCAACGCGACCAGTCGCACCCCGCACCCGATCTTCGACACGCAAATCGCAATGATGGCGATCAGCCAGTCGGAGCAGATCGGCTATTCCAACCTCGTCGAATCCTGGCTCGGCCTGACGATCGACAAGGGCGCGCGCTTCACCGACTGGTCGCGCCGTCCGCTCACCGAGCGGCAGATCGAATATGCCATCGGCGACGTCACCCATCTTTCCAAGATCTTCCCGAAGATCCTCAAGCGCCTGATCAAGACCGGGCGCGGGTCCTGGCTCAACCAGGAGATGGAAAAGCTCGCCGATCCGGAGAACTACCGCAACGATCCGACCCAGGCGTGGAAACGGATCAAGGCGTCTGGACGCAATCCGGCCATGCTCGGTCGCCTCAAGGCGATCGCCGAATGGCGCGAACATGAAGCGCAGGGCAAGAACATCCCGCGCGGTCGCATCGCCCGCGACGAGACGCTGGCCGACCTTGCCAACCACCCGCCCAAGCAGCAGTCGGACCTCGCCAAGGTGCGCGGCCTGTCGCAAGGCTGGAAGGACAACGAGATCGGCAAGCGCCTGATGGCGACGATCGCCAAGGCCCAGCCGCTTCCCGACGACGAGCTGCCGCCGCGCGCACCGCGCGGTGCCCCGCTCGGCAAGGAAGGCGCGCTCGTTGCCGACCTGCTCAAGCTGCTGGTGAAGATCCGCGCGCGCGAGATCGACGTTGCCGCCCGCCTGCTCACCCGCAGCGACGAGCTGGAACTGCTCGCAGCCGGCGTGCGCAAGAACCTGCCGATCCTGCAGGGCTGGCGCTACGAGGTCTTCGGCAAGGACGCTCTCGACCTGGTCGAAGGCAAGCTGGCCTTCGCGGTGGAGAACGGCCGCCTCAAGATGACCCACGTCGATGACGAAAGGCCGCAGGAAGCGGCCGAGGAAACCGGCGAGATGGCTACGGCAGAGGAAGAAGGCGGCCAGGCCACCGGATGACCGTCTACCAGCCCACGCTCAAGCAGCTGCAGTACCTCGTGGCCCTGCACGAGCACGGGCATTTCGGACGCGCCGCAGAAGCCTGCTTCGTCTCGCAGTCAACGCTTTCGGCGGGTCTGCGCGATCTCGAGGCGCTGCTGGACGTGACGCTGGTCGAGCGCACCAAGCGCGCGGTACGCTTCACCCCGCTTGGCAATGCCGTCGTCGCCAAGGCGCACCGCATCCTGCGCGAGACCGAGGAACTTTCCGAACTGGTCCAGTCGAGCGGCAAGCCGCTCTCGGGCGAAGTCCGCATGAGCGTGATCCCGACCATCGCACCGTTCCTGCTTCCCCGGATGCTGCCGCGCCTGCGCCGCGAAAGGCCCAACCTCAAGCTGTTCCTGCGCGAGGAGCCCAGCGCCGCGGCGATCGAATCGCTGCATCACGGCCGGGCCGACTGCGTCCTGCTCGCCCTCCCCTACACGACCGGGGAAGTGGAGAAGGAGACGATCGAGCTCGACGCTTTCTACGTCGCCTTCCCGCACGATGACCCGCGCAATCCGCCCGAGGAAGTCGCGCCCGACGTCATCGACGAGAACCGCTTGCTGTTGCTTGAGGACGGGCATTGTCTCAAGGACCATGCGCTGGCTGCCTGCAACCGCCCGGAGCTGCGCGCCAGCGCGACGATGATCGGCACCAGCCTGCACACGCTCGTCCAGATGGTCGACAATGGCCTCGGGCTGACGATGCTGCCCGAAATGGCGCTCGACGCCGGCATCCTCAACGGCACAAACGTCGTTGCCCGCCCCCTCGTCTCGCCCAACGCCAACCGCGAGATCGCGCTGGTGTGGCGCAAGAACTCCCCGCGTTCGGACGAATTCCGGATGCTGGCGGACGAATTGCGGGCGGGATAATCCCGAGGCGATCCTCTGGGAATGCCGGTATCGCGACGATGGCCCGACCGGGCCACCGCGTCAGTCCATGTGCTTGAGGCCCACGCGCATGTAGTCCCAGCCGGTGATGATCGTCAGCGCCGCCGCCGCCCAGAGCGTCGTCAGGCCGACGGTATGCGGCAGGTTGATCTCGATTCCCGCGAAGGGCACGTTCCACCAGGGCATTGCCCCGCCGAGGATCAGCGCGCCCAGCGAGATCATCTGGAAAGCCGTTTTCCACTTGGCAAGCTTGCTGACCGGAACCGAGACCTGCAGCGGCCCGAGAAATTCGCGCAGGCCCGAAACGGCGATCTCGCGCACGAGAATGATCAGGCCTGCGATGACGTGCATGTCGCCCACATAGGGGCCGCGCAGGATGCCCTGCGCCGTCAGCACGAGGATGACCGCAGCCACCATGATCTTGTCGGCGATCGGGTCGAGGAAGATGCCCAGCTTCGAGACCGTCCCGCTCGACCGGGCGAGATAGCCGTCGAAATAATCGGTTATGCCCATGAGGCAGTAGAGCCCGAAGGCCAGGCCGTATCCGAACTCCCAATTCGGCCACCACAAGAGAAATGCCAGAAGCGGCACGGTCAGGATGCGTGACAGCGTGAGGAGATTCGGCAATGTGAGCATTCAGGCAATGCCCATAGCCGGTAACGCAGGGAGGAATAAAGTGCCGATCAGGGGTTGTGCCCCTCGCCCACCGCTTTAAGTGTCCGCGCACCAGAATTAGAGGCCGGTTGCAGATTAACAGATGACAACGACGTCAAAACTCATTCGGGCCCGACGTTTCCTGCCGCTGTTCGTCACACAGCTTCTCGGCGCGTTCAACGACAACCTGTTCAAGAACGCGATGGTCCTCTACGTCGTCTACAGCGTCTACAACTCCGAGGCCGATGAAGCCCGGTTCAGCGCGCTGGCATCGGCGATCTTCATCATTCCCTTCTTCGCGCTCTCGGCACTGTCCGGCCAATTGGCCGACATGCGCGACAAGGCAAAGATCATCCGCATCATCAAGTTCTGCGAAATCGTGATCATGCTGGTGGGCGGCGCCGGACTGGCACTCGCGTGGCAGGGCATCGGCCTGCACACCATCGCGATCCCGCTGATGCTGCTCGCGCTATTCGCGATGGGCGTCCATTCGACCTTCTTCGGCCCGATCAAGTACGCCATCCTGCCGCAGCACCTGCACGATGGCGAAGTGCTTGCGGGCACCGGCCTCGTCGAGGCAGGGACCTATATAGCGGTGCTGGCCGGTACCATTGTTGCGGGGTGGATCAGCGTCGATGCCGCGGCGATCAGCGTCTTCGTCGTCGCCTGCATCGGCTATGTCGCCGGACGGCAGGTCCCGCCCGCACCGCCGATGTGCAAGCCCGAACCGCTCGACTTCCATATCTGGCGTTCCTCGATCCAGCTTGTGCGCACGACGATGCAGGACAAGCGGGTGTTCCTGGCCATCTGCGCCATCAGCTTCTTCTGGGCAATCGGCACGGTCCTGTTCATCCAGTTCCCGCCGCTCGCCAAGAACATTCTGGCCGCCAGCAAGGAAGTCGCCAGCCTGTTCCTGGTGATGTTCTCGGTCGGCGTTGCCATCGGCTCGATTGCGATCAACGCCCTGCTCAAGGGCACCGTCTCGGCCCGCTTCTCTCCGCTCTCGGTGATCGGCATGGGCCTGTTCCTCTTCGCGTTCGAAACCGTCTGCAGCGCGTGGCCCCCCCACGGTGCGCCGGGCGAACTGATGAACGTGGCCACCTTCCTCTCGCAACCGCTGGCGGTGCCGCTGTTGCTGACGCTTCTGGGCATTGCCGTATGCGGCGGCATGTTCGTGGTGCCGCTCTATGCCTTCCTGACCACTTTCGTGGACAAGTCGCAGACCGCGCGCACGGTCGCCGCCAACAATATCGTCAATTCCGGCGCGATGGTGATGGGCTCTTTGCTGACCGGCCTGCTGACCCTGCTCGGGCTTGCGATCGTCCAGCAATTGCTTGTCGTGGCGGCCTGCTGCGTCGCTTCCGCCTGGCTCGGCTACCTGCTGTTTCGCGCAGAAAAGGCCGCAGAAGCGGCCTGACATTCACCACCGGTGGAACCGCCCCGTCAGGCGATGAAGACGAGCATTGCGACCAGCGATGCGCAATAGGCCTGCAGGAAACTCTGCCAGTCCCCGCCTGTCATTTTCCAGCGCAACTTGGCCAAGGCGTTGTCCTGCTGCACCTCCTGACCCAGCGGCGCCAGCCGCACGTGGGCCGGAAGCGAACGCCGGAAGGGATGCCGGGCAGCTTCATCGGACAGGACAAGGGCGCGTCGCTTCATGGCTTTCATGAGGCGGAAATTAAGACTTTGTTTACTTTTGCCGCAAGCCGCTTGTCGCACCCCTCCCAATACGGGACGGCTCGCGCGGGGAGGTATAACGGCGCTGCAACCCATGACCCGGGAACGCAAAAGGGCCGCCTTGCGGCAGCCCTTCAACCGGTTTCCTTGCGGAACCTGCATGCGGCCTAGACCTTGTCGCCCAGCGCGCCCTTCACCTTCCCCTTGAGGTTCTGCAGTTCGCCCTTTTTCTCCTGGGCCCTGCCTTCCGCTTCGAGGGAGGGATTGTCAGTCGCGTCGCCTGCAGCCTGCTTGGCGTTTCCGGCGATTTCGTTGCCAAGGCCCTTGGCTTTGTCCTTCAGTTCACCCATTTCATTATCTCCTTGTTTCAGAGGAATAAATTTCCTTCCGAGACACGGATGAAACGGGCTGAATGGCGATCCGGTTGCCGTGGTCGCGCCCGGCCGTTCTGCAGGCGCGACCAATCAATTCACCGCAAGCTCACCCACCGGACTTGGCGATGAGGTAATCCCATTCCTCAGGCGTGATGACCGCAACCGAAAGCCGCGAAAGCTTGACCAGTTCGATCTCGGCCAGTTCGGGATCGGCCTTGATCTCCTTGAGCGTGACAGGGTTCTTCAGCTTGCGCACCGGCTTGACCTTCACGGCCGCCCACTTGCCTTCCGGGTCGGTGGGATCGGCAATCCCCGCCTTGCTGATCGTGACGATGCCGACGATCTCCTTGCCGATGTTCGAATGGTAGAAGAACGCCTCGTCGCCCACTTCCATCGTGCGCAGGTTGTTCGCCGCGCGGTGGTTGCGCACGCCGTCCCAGGTGCCTTCGCCCTCATCGACGAGGTCGTCCCAGCTGTATGCGTCGGGTTCTGACTTCATCAGCCAGTAGCGCTTGGCCATCTTTCGCCTTTCCGTTTCGACTAAAGCCCAGAAACAAATTAGGTAGGCCGCATAACGATTCACTACGGAATGCACCACCATGGACCTTGCCGAAATCCCCGTCCTCAGCCTCGACGCCGACCGCGAGGCCCTGCCCGCGCTCATCGGCGAGAGCTTTCGGACCTTCGGTTTCGCCATGGTCCGCGATCACGGCATCGACCGGGACCTGATCGACCGCGCCTGGGAACTGACCCGGGAGTTCTTCGCGCTGCCGGTCGAAACCAAGATGCACTACTTCAAGGCCGGCCAGGGCGGGGCGCGCGGCTACACGCCGTTCCGTACCGAAGTCGCCAAGGGCGCGACGGAGAAGGACCTCAAGGAGTTCTGGCACATCGGGCGCGACCTGCCTGACGGGTCACCGCTCGCAGCAACCATGCCGCCCAACGTCTGGCCCGCGGAAATCGAGGACTTCCAGAAGACCTTCACCCGGCTCTACGCGGCTTTCGACAGGGTCGGCGCCGAACTGCTCTCGGCGATCGCCATCGACCTCGGTCTCGATGCGCGCTGGTTCGACCCTGCCATCGAGGACGGCAACTCGGTCCTGCGCCTGCTGCACTACCCCCCGGTCGGCGGCGATGCCGGCGGCGCAATCAGGGCCGGGGCGCACGAGGACATCAACCTCATCACCCTGTTGCTGGGAGCGCAGGAGGCCGGTCTCGAACTGCTTGGAAAGAACGGCCAGTGGCTCTCGGTGGCGCCGCCCGAAGGGGCGATGGTCGTCAATATCGGCGACATGCTGCAACGGCTGACGAACCATGTCCTGCCTTCGACCACGCACCGCGTCCGCAATCCTGCCGGAGATCGCAGCACGCACAGCCGCTTCTCGATGCCGTTCTTCCTGCACCTGCGCAGCGATTTCCGCTTCGTTACCCTTCCCCAGTGCATCAGCGCGAAGAACCCGGATCGCTATCCGCAAGCGATCACCGCTGACGACTATCTGCAGGAGCGTCTGCGCGAAATCGGACTTATCGCATGATAACGGGCGGTTGAGAGGCCTTGATCGGGTACGGTGACAAGGCCCCTCCACGACAATAACGGCAGGCTTTACGGAAATTTCAGCTTAACCCGGTAAATACCCCAGCACATTCCAGTTCCGGGGGGATTTTCGGTGACAGCAACCAAGGTGGCAGACATTCAGGACGTCTGCGCCGATCACGCAGAGGACCGTCAGATCGACGTCGTCGCACTCGGCATTGTCACCGCCGCGATCCTGCTGTTCGTCGCGACCGGCAGCGAAGTCGGTCCCGCCGTCGTGCGCTCGATCCTCGAGCGCGGCCCCGGGCCGGACAACTTCATCCTCAACGCCTTCCTGCTCAACATCGCCATCATCATCTTCGGCTGGAGCCGCTATCGCCAGCTCTGCGACGAGATCAAGCTGCGCAAGCGCGCCGAGCGGCAAGCCCGCCTGCTGGCCGAGACCGATCCGCTGACCGGCTACCTCAACCGCCGCAGTTTCAACACCGGCGTCGCCAAGCTGCTGGCGGACAACCAGGTCGACGATCGCGCGGTCGTTCTGATGATGATCGACCTCGACAACTTCAAGCAGATCAACGACTACAATGGCCACAAGACCGGCGACCTCCTGCTGCAGGAATGCGCGCGCCGGATTTCGGCGAGCCTGCCCCAGCAGGCGATCATCGGCCGAATCGGCGGCGACGAATTCGCCGTCGCCCTCGCTTTCGACACGGGTCGCGACGAGTTCCTCGACCAGATCGCGGAATCCCTTGTCGACCGGATGAGCCGCCCGATCGCCATCGAGGCCCTGCGGCTCGAAGTGACCGCCTCGGTCGGCCTCGCCCGATCCGACCTGCTGGGCATCGACGACCAGTTGCCCGATGCACGCACGCTGCTCGAGCGCGCCGACATCGCGATGTACCACGCCAAGCGCCGCGGCCGGAACAGCTACTACTGGTTCGAAGCGCAGATGGCGGACGAGATGCGCTTTCGCAGCGAGATCGAGCACGGGATCCGGCAGGGCATCCCGCGCCAGGAATTCGTGCCCTTCTACGAACAGCAGATCGACCTGCAGACCGGCAAGCTGATCGGCTTCGAGATGCTCGCACGGTGGGATTCGCCCAAGTTCGGCATCGTCGCGCCGGACCTGTTCATTCCCATCGCCGAAGAGATCGGTGCCATTGCCGACCTGTCGGAAAGCGTGATCTCGCAGGCGCTCGAGGACGCCAAGACCTGGGACGATCATCTCACCCTCTCGGTCAACATCTCGCCCTTGCAACTGCGCGATCCCTGGTTCGCCCAGAAGCTGATCAAGCTGCTGATCGAGGCGAAATTCCCGCCGCACCGGCTGGAAATCGAGATTACCGAATCGTGCCTGCACCAGAACATCGCCCAGGTCCGCTCGCTGATCACCAGCCTCAAGAATCAGGGCATCAAGGTCAGCCTCGACGATTTCGGCACCGGCTACAGCTCGCTCGCGCAGCTTCGCAGCCTGCCGTTCGACCGCATCAAGATCGACCGCAGCTTCGTCTCCAGCCTTGTCGACAACAAGGACAGCGCCGCAATCGTCAATGCCATCGCCCAGCTCGGCAAGGGTCTGGACATGCCGATCACTGCCGAAGGCATCGAGAACGGCGCGGTGCTTGAACGGCTGATGGAATTCGGCAGCATTACCGGCCAGGGCTACTACTACGGCAGGCCGCAACCGGCCCGCGAAGTCAGCGAATGGCTGGGCGGCATCGAACTGATCGCCAACCGCCAGTTCCTCGAAAGCGAACTGCCGCAGCTACGCCGCAGCGCTGCGCCGGATCTGCCCACCGCGCAGGCGGACACGCAGGACACGCCTGCCGATCCCGCAATCAAGCCGGCAAAGCGCGCCTGACCAGCGCTTTTCCGACGCATCACCACTGGACCTGAAGGCCGCCAACGCATAGATCGCGCGCCATGCGGATCGAATTCACCAAGATGCATGGGCTGGGCAACGACTTCATCGTGCTGGACGCGCGCGAACGCGCCCTGCCGCCGATCGACTCGGCCGCCGCAGCTGCACTTGCCGACCGCCATACCGGCATCGGCTGCGACCAGCTGATCCTGCTCGAACCCTCTACCGAGGGCGATTTCCGCATGCGCATCTTCAATGCCGACGGCAGCGAGGTGGAAGCCTGCGGCAATGCCACCCGCGCGGTCGGCCTGCTCCACGGCCGGCCGGCCCGGATCGAGACGCTGGGCGGCCTGCTCCACGCCTCGCCGAGCGATAACGGTATCTCCGTCGAAATGGGCAAGCCCCGCTTCGACTGGGACCGCATCCCGCTCGCCTATGCGATGGACACCCATTCCATGCCGGTCGGCTGGGACGAACTGACCGATCCCATCGCCGTCAACGTCGGCAATCCGCACGTGATCTTCTTCGTCGCCGATCCCTATGCGGTCGACATGGACCGGCTCGGCCCGCTGATCGAGACCGACCCGCTGTTCCCCGAAAGGATCAACGTCAATGTCGCCGCGGTGACCGCGCGCGACGCGATGACCTTGCGCGTCTGGGAACGCGGCGCCGGTCTTACCCGCGCCTGCGGCACCGGCGCCTGCGCGACGGCTATCGGGGCGATGAAGCGCGGCCTCGTCGACCGCCGCGTGACCGTGACCCTTCCCGGCGGCCCACTCGTCATCGAATGGCGCGAGGACAGCGAGATCGTCATGACCGGTCCAGCGACGGAGAGCTTCCGCGGCTCGTTCGATCCGGCCGATTACGGGATGCCTGCGGGCGGGACCGGGGCTTGACGGTCGAAGTCCATTCACTCGGCTGCCGCCTGAACATCGCGGAAAGCGAATCCCTGCGCGGCCTGCTCGGCAAGGCGGACGACCTTGTCGTGATCAATTCCTGCGCCGTGACGGCCGAAGCCGTGCGCCAGACCCGCCAGGCGATCCGCCGTGCCCGCCGCGCCCGGCCTGACGCGCGCCTGATCGTCACCGGCTGCGCTGCCGAAGTCGAGCGCGAGATGCTGGGGCAGATGCCCGAGGTGGACGGCCTCGTCGCCAATACCGCCAAACTCGATCCGCGCGCCTGGAACGTGCCTGCCGCACCGCCGCTTCGCGCAAAGCGCGGCTACACGCGCGGCTTCGTGCAGGTACAGAACGGCTGCGATCATTCCTGCACCTTCTGCGTGATCCCGCAGGGGCGCGGCCCGAGCCGTTCGCGCAGCGTGGCCGAAGTGCTCGAAGACATTTCCGTGCATGTCGATGCCGGAGTCGGCGAGATCGTCCTTACCGGCGTCGACCTCACCTCATGGGGCAGCGACCTGCCGGACGTTCCGCGGCTGGGCGCGCTGTGCGAGGCGATCCTCGCCCGCTTCACCACCCTGCCCCGCCTGCGTCTGTCCTCGATCGACGGGGCAGAAGTGGACCCCGCGCTGTTCGAACTGCTCGCGCACGATCCGCGCATGATGCCGCATGTGCATCTATCGCTGCAGCATGGCGACGACCTGATCCTCAAGCGGATGAAGCGCCGCCACAGCCGCGACGATGCCATCGCGCTTGTCGAGGGGCTGCGGGCGCATCGCAGCGATCTGGCCGTGGGCGCGGACATCATCGCCGGATTTCCCACCGAGGACGAAGCCGCGCACGCCAACAGCCTTTCTATCGTCGAAAGCCTGCAGATCGTGCACGGGCACGTCTTCCCCTACTCGCAGCGACCGGACACCCCGGCCGCACGCATGCCGCAGGTCAGCCCGCCGCTGGTCAAGGCCCGCGCCGCCGAACTGCGCGACGGCATCGCCCGCCAGCGCGACGCATGGCTGAGAGGCCTTGTCGGCAAGGCACTATGGGTGCTTGCCGAGAAAGGCGGGACCGGCCATGCCGAAAACTTCGCGACCGTGCGCCTGCCCGAGGGCACGCAGCCCGGCGCACTGCTACGCATCACGCCTCGAATGGCAGTCGAAGGAATACTGGAAGTATGAGTGACGAAGGCGCCCCCAACGACGCCTGGTCCGAACGCCTCTTCGGAGGTTTTCGCAAGACCTCCGAACGGCTGACCGGCAACCTCGCCGGTATCGTCGGCAAGACCCGCCTCGACGATGGCCAGCTCGACGATATCGAGGACGCCCTGATCATGTCGGACCTCGGCCCCCGCGCCGCGGCCCGCATTCGCGAGCGACTGGCCCAGGAACGCTTCGAGCGCGATGCCGACGAAGGCGCGATCATGGAAGTCGTCGCGCGCGAGATCGCGGATATCCTGCGCCCAGTTGCCAAGCCGCTCGATGTCGTCGCCTTCCCGCGCCCGCAGGTAATCCTCGTGATCGGCGTCAACGGATCGGGCAAGACGACGACGATCGCCAAGCTGGCGCACCTGTTCCAGGAACAGGACTATTCGGTCATGCTGGCGGCGGGCGACACCTTCCGTGCTGCGGCTATCGGCCAGCTCGGCGTCTGGGCCGACCGGCTGGGCGTTCCCATCGTCAAGGGCCCCGAGGGCGGCGATCCCGCTTCCGTGGTGTTCGACGCGGTCAAGGCCGCGACCGACCAGGGCATCGACGCGCTGATCGTCGACACCGCCGGACGCCTGCAGAACAAGCGCGAGCTGATGGACGAGCTGGCCAAGATCCGTCGCGTGCTCGGCCGCCTCAATCCCGAAGCGCCGCACGACGTGGTCCTTGTGCTCGATGCCACCAACGGCCAGAACGCGCTGTCGCAGATCGAGATCTTCAAGGAAGTCGCCGGTGTCTCCGGGCTGATCATGACCAAGCTGGACGGCACCGCGCGAGGCGGCGTCCTCGTCGCGGCGGCAGAGCAATACGGCCTTCCCATCCATGCCATCGGCGTCGGTGAAAAGATCGACGACCTGCGCCCCTTCAACCCGGACCTCGTGGCCCGCGTTATTGCCGGAATCGCCTGATGACCCAAGCATCCCCCGCCAAGGCCGAGGAAAAGCCGCGCAATTCCTGGCTGAACCTCGTGGTGGACTATGGCCCGCTGCTGATCTTCTTCCTCGCCTACCGGCACTATTCGCCTGCCGACAGCGAGGACAGCATCGCCACGGTGGCGGCCGTCATCAAGGGCACGCTGGCCTTCATGGCGGCGACCGTAGTCGCCCTCGTCGTCTCCAAGTGGCGGCTGGGCCATATCTCGCCCATGCTATGGCTGACGACCGTGCTGATCATCGGTTTCGGCGCGCTGACCGTGTTCTTCCACGATCCCTTGTGGATCATGATCAAGCCGACGGCAGTGTACCTGATGTTCTCCGGCGTCCTGTTCTTCGGACTGTGGCGCGGCAAGCCGATGCTCAAGTACCTGCTGCAGTCGGCGTTCGAGGGCCTGGACGAAACGGGCTGGATGAAGCTCTCGCGCAACTGGGCGTGGTTCTTCCTGTTCCTGGCGGTGCTCAACACCACGCTGGTCTATGCCAAGCACATCGGGATCATCACCTTCGATACCTGGCTTCAGGCAAAGCTCTGGGGCTTCACCGTGATCTCCTTCCTCTTCACCTTCTCGCAGCTGCCCATGGTGCTCAAGCACGGCATGGGTGAGAACGCGAAGGAAGAGCTGATCGAGAACCCCCCGCACGACTGACCGCGCGGGCGCCCCCGCCTCCTTTAAAATCATGTGACAAGTCGTGCCGGAAACGCGATAGTGCGTTGTCGGCCAATGGTTAGCGCCAAAAAGCGGGGGGCCGACGACAGAACATAAAGGGGGATGCAATGGCGAAACTTTTCGGAAACCTGAATCTCGTCCTGGGCGTGGGCATTGCGCTCGCAGTCCTGATCATGCTGGCCTTCGCGCCATATTCACCGGTCAATCTCAATTCGGTGTTCCGCTGGCTCCATGTCTTCTTCGGAATCCTGTGGATCGGCTTGCTCTACTACCTGAACTTCGTGCAGGTGCCATTGATGCCGTCGATCCCGGCGGAGCAAAAGGGTGCCGTCACCGGGCACATCGCACCCAAGGTGCTGTTCTACTTCCGCTACGCGGCACTGTTCACGGTCATCACCGGCCTCGTCGTCGCGTGGGTTAGCGGCTACCTCGTCCAGGCGCTCAGCTTTGCGGGCGTTGGAGCCGTCGCGCTGATCGGCGTGGGCATGTGGATGGCCCTCGTCATGGCCTTCAACGTCTGGTTCATCATCTGGCCTGCCCAGAAGAAGATCCTGGGCATCGTCGAGGCCAGCGCCGAAGAGAAGGCTGCCGCAGCGCCGCGCGCCCTAATCGCCAGTCGCCTCAACACGCTGCTGTCGATCCCGATGATCTACTGCATGGTCAGCGCCAACCTGGGCTGATCGGCTGGCAGAAACGAAAAA
>NZ_CCBH010000168.1:0-2144 GCF_001368935.1 Novosphingobium sp. KN65.2 | reverse complement strand
GGGGGCCCCCCCGGGGGGGCCCCCCCGTTTTTTCGTGCTCTCCTGATTCACTGCCTGATGCGCCCGAAGGAGATGCTCCATTTCCCGATGATGCCGAGTTCCCATGTCCGGCGCAGCAGGACTTTGCTTGACTCTGCGGCGCATTTCCGCCAATGGCCCGCTCCGACCGGCAGGCCTTGGGTCTGTCGTTCATCCGTCCGAGACAGTTGGTGCCGTTTTGCGGCTTAATTTCCAGCCTAGACGGGGAACAGGAAATTTTCCGGCCCCTCGCTCCTCGCAGCGCGGTGCCACTCTCGCGTTTCGGCGCGATACTCCTTCCCCATCGAACGGACTCGCCCGTGGTGCATCAGCGCCATGGTCAAACGTAGCCGGCCGTGCGGGGCGAAACCCCCAAGCGGTCACATGTGAAGGAGTAAGGCATGGATCGTTCGCAGAAAGCCGAATCGGTCGCCCAGCTCAACGCGGTCTTCAACGAGGTCGGCGTGGTGGTCATCACCCGCAACCTCGGCATGTCGGTGGCCCAGTCCACCGAACTGCGCAACAAGATCCGTGAAGCCGGCGCGACCTACAAGGTTGCGAAGAACCGTCTTGCCAAGCTTGCCATCGCGGACACCGACTATGTCGGTATCGGCGACTTCCTGACCGGCCCGACGGCCATCGCCACTTCGGTGGACCCCGTCGCAGCCGCCAAGGCCGTCGTCGACTTCGCCAAGACGACCGACAAGATCGAGATCGTCGGCGGCGCGATGGGTTCGCAGGTTCTGAACGCGGACGGTGTCAAGGCTCTCGCCTCGATGCCCTCGCTCGACGAACTGCGCGCCAAGCTCATCGGTCTCGTCCAGGCTCCGGCCACGAAGATCGCCCAGCTCTCGACCGCTCCGGCGGCCAAGCTGGCCCGTGTCTTCGGCGCCTACGCCGCCAAGGACGCTGCCTGAGCCAAGCCTCGGTAATACGATTCGAAACGATTTATCCCGGTTGGTTGCATGAGGCGCCCCGGGACCACAGATCAGGAGTGAAGTACAATGGCCGATATCGCCAAGCTTGTTGAAGAACTGTCGCAGCTGACCGTCCTCGAGGCGGCTGACCTCGCCAAGGCCCTGGAAGAAGCATGGGGCGTTTCCGCCGCTGCTGCCGTGGCCGTTGCTGCCCCCGCCGCTGGCGGTGCTGCTGCCGAAGCCGCTGAAGAGAAGACCGAATTCGACGTCGTCCTGACCGGCGACGGTGGCAAGAAGATCCAGGTCATCAAGGAAGTCCGCGCCGTGACCGGTCTGGGCCTCGCTGAAGCCAAGGCTCTCGTCGAAGGCGCTCCGAAGGCTGTCAAGGAAGGCATTTCCAAGGCTGAAGCCGAAGAAATCAAGAAGAAGATCGAAGAAGCCGGCGGCACCGTCGAGCTCAAGTAATCTTCTTTCCGGATTTTTCGGAACGAAACAGGGAAGGGCGGCTCCATCGGGGCCGCCCTTTTCTTATGCGCGCTGCTCTGCCCGCAGTCCCGGCAGGCTTGCCGCGCGCGACAATGGTGAACCATTGTTTCCCTTTTGGCATAAACGTTGGCATGGTCGCGCCCCGCAGGCGCGGCAGCTCGAGGGACGCATGGCCTACCGCTTCAAAGCCAGGGACAGCTCGGTGGAGCATGCCGTGCGCCGTATCGCGCGTGAGCAGGCGGCCCGTGCGCTGAGTGCGATCGAACACGAACCCTCGGCCATCGCCACGCACGAGGTGCGCAAGTCCTGCAAGAAGATCCGCGCGCTGATCCGCCTCGTGCGGCCGGCGTTTCCCGACTATGCGGCCGAAAATGCCCGTTTTCGCGACATGGCCCGGCTCATGGCGGGCTCGCGCGATGCCAAGGTCGTTGTCGACACCTGCAGGCTGCTGATCGATGATGCCCGTGGGGATCTGGGAGAGGACTTCTTCGCACCCTTGCTGGATGAACTGGAAGCGGCCGGCAGCGGCCTCGTTCAGGGCGAGGTCGAAGATGCCCATCTCGAGAAGGTGCGCGTCCTGATGGAAGAAAGCCGCGAGCGGGCCGCCGACTGGTCGGTCGAGGACAGGGGCTGGGGCGCGATCGGCGCAGGGCTGGCCAAGGTCATCTGCCGCGCCGGCAAGGCGGCGACCGTGGCGGCCGCCGGGCCGGGCGCGGCGGACTT
>NZ_CCBH010000167.1:0-77880 GCF_001368935.1 Novosphingobium sp. KN65.2 | reverse complement strand
CCCCCCTTTCTTTTTCCGCAAGGCCCTCGCGGCATAGCGATTGATGCGCGTCAATGCGCCCGGCGCGGCGATGGCCAGACTGTCGAATGCCCCGGCGCCTTGCGCAAGGGTGCAACTGGCAAGCCGGGAGTTGAAGTGATGCAGCGCGATGACCTCGTCATCATCAGCACCGAAGACCACCTTTGCGAACCGTCCAGCCTGTTCGACAACCAGCTTTGCGGCGGGCTGCTGGCTGCCGCGCCGAGGCGGGGCGTGGATACGCAAGGCGCCCCGGCCTGGTTCTATCAGGACCGCGCATGGCCAGTCGCTCACTGCGCCTCGTTTCTCGCTGGTGGCGCTGGCCCCGAAACGGTCGCGCCAGTCCACCTGCGGTCCGGCTGCCAGGATGTCCACGCAAGGATCGACGAAATGGACGCGAACGGCGTGGCCGCCTCGCTGTGTTTCGGCGATGCGCTGAGGGCCGATAGTGCCATCTTCCATGCGGCCCCGGACAAGGTGCTGGCACTGCGCCACCTGCGGGCCGTCAACGACTGGCATTTCGACGAGTGGTGCATGGCCTACCCCGGTCGCCTCGTACCCCTGGGCATCCTGCCGACCTGGGATGTGCAGGCGAGCCTTGCGGAAATCGACCGTCTTGCGCGCAAGGGGCTGCGGGTCATCGCCCTTGGCGCGAATCCGGTCCTGCAGGGCCTGCCGCCGATCCGCGATGACCGTTGGCTCCCGATCTTTCGCGCCCTTGCCGATCACGACATGACCGTGGCCTGCCGCCCCGGCGCCGGGCAGGGGGCGCCCGGGAATGCAGGCGCCGCCGGTGTCGATGCCTGGGTTGCGACGATGCCGCTGGCGACAGCGCAGGCGCTTGCCGACTGGCTCCAGCTCGACGCGCTGCACGCGTGCCCGGAATTGCGCATCGTCATGCCCGAAGGCTCGATCGGTTGGGTGTCTTTCCTCGCTGCCCGCGCGGACCTGATGGATTGGCGCAGCCCGGCAGGGAAAGAGTCGGGTCGACACGATGTGATGCCCTCGCATCTGCTTGCCCGGCACTTCTGCCATGCCTTCCGGTGGGACCCCTCAGGTCTCGCCAACTGGGCCGAAGCGGGCGAGGACAACATCGCCTTTGCCGCAGGCTATCCGCGCACCATGGGGCCATGGGCAGACGCGGCGGCACAGTGCCTTGAGCAGCTCGGCGAGATGCCCCAGGCGGTGATCGACAAGGTCACCCACGGCAATGCGATCCGCTGGTTGCGCCACGAGGCGCTGTTCGAGCAGTTCTCCCGGTCCGAAATCACCGTGGGGGCGCTGCGTGCCCAGGCCGCGGCAAAGGGCGTCGAGACGGCCTTGCTCGATTGATTCGGCGGACGCGGGGCGCCGGCTATTTCAGCCAGAACCGGATCGCGAGCGAGAGGAGCCCCAGCCCGGTCACGCTCCCGACCCAGATCAGCGCCATCCAGCCCAACCGCTTCCACAGCGGGGCTTCGTCTGCGTCGAGGCGCGAGCCCTTCATCAGTGATAGCCTTCGTGGCCGACCTTGCCGCGGAACACCCAGTAGGCCCAGCCGGTGTAGATGAGGATCAGCGGCAAGGTCAGCGCAACGCCAACCAGCATGAAGATCTGGCTGCGTTCGGGCGCGGCGGCATGCCAGATCGTCACTTCGCCAGGAACGACATAGGGCCACATGCTGACACCAAGGCCCGCCATGCCGAGCAGGAAGATGCCCAGAGCGAACCAGAAGGGCGCGGCCTCGTGTCGCTTGGCGAGGGCGCGGAACAGCAGGAAGGCAAGGATCGCGGTAAGCAGCGGGACTTGCGCCGCGAACAGGACGTTCGGCATTTCGAACCAGCGGGTCCAGTAATCCTCATCGAGCAGCGGCGTGTAGAGGCTGACGGCGACAAGCAGCACGAGCGTTGCCACGGCGGCGCGCTTCGCCACCTTGTAGGCATGGGCCTGCGGCGTGCCGTCCAGTTTCCAGACCAGCCAGGTCGCGCCGAGCAAGGCGTAGCCTGCCACCACGCCGAGGCCGGTCAGCAGCGTGTAGGGTGTCAGCCAATCCCACCATGAGCCCGCATAGGCGCGGTTCGACACCTCGATGCCCTGCAGGATCGCGCCGAGCGTCATTCCCTGCGCCATCGCTGCGACGAACGATCCGCCCGAGAAGGCGAGGTCCCAGAATGGCCGGTGCGCCGGATCGCGCCATCTGAATTCGAAGGCGACGCCGCGAAAGACGAGGCCGAGCAGCATGGCGATGATCAGCGGATAGGTCGCGGGCAGCACGATTGCATAGGCCAGCGGGAACGCGGCGAAGAGGCCGCCGCCGCCCAGCACCAGCCAGGTCTCGTTGCCGTCCCACACCGGCGCGATGGAATTCATCGCTCGGTTGCGTCCCTCGCCCACCTTGAAGCTGGGAAAGAGGATGCCGATGCCAAGGTCGAAGCCGTCCATTACGACATAGGCGAAGACGCCGAAGGCGATGATGAAGGCCCAGATGACGGTGAGGTCGAAGTTGACGTCCATCCTGCTTACTCCCCCTTTCCGGCGGGATGCTGGTGCGGCCCGGGCGTGATTCCGGCGGTGCGGACGGGCCCGTCCTCAAGCCCGGTTTCCTGCGGGTGCGGCGCCTTGTCCATCAGCTTGAGGATATACCAGGTGCCGATCGAGAAGACGGAGAAATAGACTACCACGAATGCCAGCAGCGAGGCTCCGACCGCGGGCGCGTCGAGCGGGGAGGCGGAATCGGCGGTGCGCAGCAGGCCGTAGACCGTCCAGGGCTGGCGGCCGACCTCGGTGGTCATCCATCCGGCAATCACTGCGACGAAGCCCGAGGGCCCCATCGCGATTGCCGCACGGTGCAGCCAGCGCCAGTCGTAGAGCTTGCCCCGCGCACGCCCCAGCAGGCTCCACAGGCCGATGCCGAGCATTGCGAAGCCTAGCCCGACCATGACCCGAAAGGCCCAGAATACGGGCCCAACAGGCGGCTGGTCGGCTTCGGGAACGGTGTCGAGGCCGGCAAGCGGTGCGTTCGGATCGTGCTTGAGGATCAGCGAGGAAAGCTTGGGCACCTCGATCGCGTAATCGACGCGCTTTTCCTTGCTGTCGGGAATGCCGAAGAGGATCAGCGGCGCACCGTCGGGATGGCTCCGGTAATGGCCTTCCATCGCCATGACCTTGGCCGGCTGGTGTTCCAGCGTGTTGAGGCCGTGGGCGTCACCGAGGAAGATCTGCACCGGCGCGACGAGCGCGGCCATCCACATCGCCATAGAGAACATCTTGCGCGCGTGGGCATTGGTCCGGTCGCGCAGCAGATGCCAGGCGCCGACCCCGCCGACCGCGAAGGCGGTGGTGAGATAGGCGGCGGTCACGGTGTGCAGCAGGCGATAGGGGAAGCTGGGGTTGAAGATCACGTCGATCCAGCTCGGTCCGGGCAGGAACTGGCCGTTGGCGCCGATCTCGAAACCGGTTGGGGTCTGCATCCAGGAATTGACCGAGAGGATCCAGAAGGCCGAGACGAAGGTTCCGCCGGCCACCATGCAGGTGGCGAAGAAGTGCAGCTTGCGCCCCACCCGCTCCATGCCGAACAGCATGACGCCCAGGAATCCGGCTTCGAGGAAGAAGGCGGTCAGCACCTCATAGGCCATCAGCGGGCCGATCACCGGCCCGGCCTTGTCCGAGAACACCGCCCAGTTGGTGCCGAACTGGTAGGACATGACGATGCCGGAGACGACGCCCATCGCAAAGGCGACCGCGAAGATCTTGAGCCAGTAGCGGAAGAGGTCGAGGTACAGAGCCTTGCCCGTCTTCAGCCACAGGCCTTCCAGCACCGCGAGGTAACTGGCAAGGCCGATGGAGAAGGCCGGGAATATGAAATGGAAGCTCACCGTGAAGGCGAACTGGATGCGTGCCAGCAGCAAGGCGTCGGCGTGATCCCACATGGATCTTTCCCTCCTGTCCTTTCGGTGCCGGTCCGTGCTGTCCGGCTGCAGTGTCGTGACGGTCGCGGGGCGTGCGTGGAATTAGGCCCGGCAGGATGATGCGATCAGGTAGTGCGGCCTGTGCGGCCGGTCTGGATGAGGCGCTGCAAGCGCGCCTTGCGCCAGCGCTGGAAGGTCTTTTCCGACATGCCGACCTCGCGACAACTTTCGACGACGCCGCGACCTTGACCTACAAGCGCCTCGATTTGAAGGCATTTCTGCTCCTTGTCGGCAATGCGTCTCAGATCGAGGTTCCGCTTTTCCAGAGCATGTAGGCGGCAACGACGAAGATCAGGCCGGCAAAGACGGTGGTCAGCGTCCCCGCGCCGGACAGGCGCTTGGCCGCCAGGGTGCCGCCCACGCCGCCAAGTATGCCGCCGACGATGAACACTGCCGCCAGCAGCCAGTCGACAAGTCCCGAGGCGGCGTAGTTGAGCGCGGTGGTCAGGCCGAAGGCGGTCACCGCGACGAGGCTGGTGCCCACCGCATTGATCATCGGCATCGAGGTCGATGCGACGAGGCCGGGGACGATGAGGAAGCCGCCGCCGATCCCGAAGAAGCCGGAAAAGACGCCGGTGCCCAGGCCGAACGAGACGACCTTGGGGGCATTGTCGCGATTGCACTGCGCCCCGGGCTCCCCCTGGTTGCGGCGGCCGCGGATCATTAGCACGCCGACCGCGATCATGACGAGTGCAAAGAGGAAGAGCAGCTTTTGCCCGTCGATCGCCTTGCCGAGCGTCGAGCCGAGAAACGCGCCGAGGATGCCGGAGGCGGCATAGACCGCACCGCACCGCCATTTCACGTTATGGGCGCGGGCGTGCTGGACAAGGCCGGTGGCGGCGTTGACGGCAACGGCAAAGGCGCTGGTGCCGATCGCCACGTGGGGGCTTTGCACGCCGACGAGATAGACCATCAGCGGCACGGCGAGGATCGATCCGCCGCCTCCGACGAGGCCGAGCGTG
Organism: Novosphingobium sp. KN65.2; assembly: GCF_001368935.1. Taxonomy (NCBI): domain Bacteria; kingdom Pseudomonadati; phylum Pseudomonadota; class Alphaproteobacteria; order Sphingomonadales; family Sphingomonadaceae; genus Novosphingobium; species Novosphingobium sp. KN65.2. The sequence goes on along the minus strand of NZ_CCBH010000167.1, from coordinate 72,953 downwards.
AAGCCGACGAGAACGCCCGACAGCGCGCCAAGCGCGAGGTGGAGCGTGTCGATCTGGACGGGGTCGATCATGGCCTGCGCTCCTTTCGTCTACTGCAGGGGAACCGGCGGGACGAGCCACTCGCGGCCTTTGAGCATGCCGTGCCAGTATATCGGCGGCAGCGCGTCGGCCTTGAGGTACCAGGCCAGGCGCGAGGGCCGCGTGCCGTCGATCAGCCAGGTCGGCAGGGTCGGGGAGAGCTTGCCGCCGTAAGTGAACTCGGCAAGGACGATGTGGCCGCGATCGACCGTGAGCGGGCAGGAGCCGTAGCCGTCGTACGCCGCGACCGCATCGCGGCCGTCGAGCGCGGCAAGGGCATTGACGGCAACGACCGGGGCCTGCTTGCGCGCCGCTGCGGCGGTCTTGGCGTTGCCGGTGTTGCAGCCGTCTCCCAGCGCAAAGACATTGGCGAAGCGGACATGGCGCAAGGTTGCGGCATCGACTTCGGCATAGCCGTTCGCGTCCGCCAGCGGACTGGCCGCGACCACGCTGTTGCCCTCCTGCGGCGGGACGACGTGGAGCATGTCGAAGTTGCGGGTGACCTCGCCGTCAGGGGTGCGGAAGGTCGCGGTGCGGTTCGGCCCGTCGACGGCGATGAGGTTCGATTCGAAGTTCAGGCCGATGCCATAGCGTTCGACCGTCTCCATCAGCGCGGGCACATATTCCGGCACCCCGAACAGGACGCCTCCGGCATTGTGGAATTCGACCTCGATGTTCTTCAGCAGGCCCTGCTTCTCCCACTCGCTGCACGACAGGTACATGGCCTTCTGGGGCGCGCCTGCGCACTTGATCGGCATCGGCGGCTGGGTGAACAGCGCGCGGCCACCCTGCATCTGCTGGACGAGCTGCCAGGTGTAGGGAGCCAGGTCGAAGCGGTAGTTCGAGGTGACGCCGTTCTTCCCGAGCGTGGCTTCCAGTCCGGCGATCTTCTCCCAGGCCAGGCGATTGCCCATGGCAACGATCAGGATGTCGTAAGTGACGCGGGTGCCCCCGGCGAGCTGGACCGCGTTGGCATCGGGATCGAAGCTGGAGACCGCATCGCGGATCCATTCGGCCCCGCGCGGCAGGACCGAGGCGGTCTTGCGCACGGTGTCGCGCTGCTGGAAGACGCCGCCACCGACCATGGTCCAGCCCGGCTGGTAGAAGTGATCCTCGCGCGGTTCGACGATTCCGAGGGAAAGCCCGTGGCGGCGCTTGAGAATCGAGGCTGCGGTGGCGATCCCGGCAGAACCGCCGCCGACGATCAGCACCTCGTAGTGCGGCGCCTTTGCGCCCTGCGGTGCCGGGGCACGTGCAAAGGCAGCCTTGGCGACCTGCTCGGAGCGGTTGCCGGTCCGGCAATAGGCAAGCACGGGCGCGGGGAGGTCCTGAAGGGCCGCGGCGAAGTCGGCGGCCTGATCCTGGGCCGTCACGCCGCCGCCGACGGGCAGGTAGCGCATGGCGATGCCTTGCGCGCCCGCCGCATCGGCCAGCATTGCGAAATTCGGCTGGCCGGCTTCCTCGCCGTCGGGGCGATTGCACACGATGGCGCGAAAGCCCAGCGCGGCGAGCGCCTCGAGATCGCCGGGTGCGATCTGGCCGCAGACCGAAAGGCCGGGGGCGATTTGCCGAGTTTCCATGGCTGTTACTCCGTAAGGTCCGGGGGGCGGGTTATTTCGATCCGCCTTCGGTGAGGCGGAAGCCGACCATTCCTGCCACCATCGCCAGCACGAAGACGGCGGCGGGGACGGGATTGGTGACGAGAGACGCGACAGCGGGTCCCGGGCACAGACCGCCCAGGCCCCAGCCGATGCCGAACAGGGCAGAGCCGCCGATCAGCTTGCCGTCGATGATACGCGTGCCGGGCAGCGAAAATTCCTCGCAGGCAACCGGCGCGGGCATGCGGCGCTGGACCAGCCAGGCGAGGGCCATGACCAGCACTGCGCCGCCCATGACGAAGGCGAGAGTGGGGTCCCAGTTTCCGGCGACATCGAGGAAGCCGCGCACCCGCGAGGGATCCATCATTCCGGAGATGGCAAGGCCGGCGCCGAAGAGCATGCCGGAGAGAAGTCCGATCAGGTGACGCATGTTACCAGCCTCCACCAAGGGCGTTGACCAAGGCGACAGTCACCATGCCCGATGCAATGAAGCTCCCGGTCGCCACGATCGAGCGCGGCGATAGGCGCGACAGGCCGCACACGCCGTGACCGCTGGTGCAGCCGCTGCCAAGCCGCGTGCCGAATCCGGTGATCAGGCCCGCCACGGCCAGAACCGCGTAGGAAGGCGGGAAGCGGGACTCGATGCCGCCCAGAGCGGTGGCCATGATGAGCGCGCCGATCGGCAAGCCAACGATGAACAGGGCTGCCAGCATGCGCGGCGCTCCTGAAGCGAGGCCGAGCGTGCGCGCGGCAAGGCCGCTGACACCGGCAATGCGGCCAGCACCGAGCAGCATGACCGCTCCGGCCAGTCCGATCAGGATGCCGCCGATGAAGCCGTGTAGCGGCTGGGCGTGCGGGAAGAGTTCGGAAAGCATGTCCTGGGCCCTCAGATCGCGTTGATGGGGATCTTGATGTAGCTGACCCCGTTGCTTTCCGGCTGCGGGAAGTGGCCGCCGCGAATGTTCACCTGCACCGAGGGCAGGATCAGGTTCGGCACCGCCAGGGTGCTGTCGCGGCTGGTTCGCATCTCGACGAATTCCTCTTCACTCACGCCGTCGTGCACGTGGACGTTGCCGCCGCGTTGTTCTTCGACGGTGGTTTCCCAGGCGAAGGTGTCGCGGCCCGGCGCCTTGTAGTCGTGGCACATGAACAGCCGCGTTTCGCGCGGGAGACTGAGCAGGCGACGGATCGAGCGGTAGAGCTGGCGCGCATCGCCGCCCGGGAAGTCGGCGCGGGCGGTGCCGTAGTCGGGCATGAACAGGGTATCGCCCACGAAAGCGGCATCGCCCACGACATAGGCCATGTCAGCAGGGGTATGACCCGGCACGTGCAGGGCGATGGCCGGGATCGAGCCGATCATGAAGGTCTCTCCGTCGGCGAAGAGGTGATCGAACTGCGAGCCGTCACGGGCAAATTCGGTGCCTGCATTGAACAGCTTTCCGAAGACGTCCTGCACCCGCTGGATCTCGCGACCGATCGCAAGCTTCCCGCCCAGTTTCTCCTGCAGGTAGGGCGCGGCGGAAAGGTGGTCGGCGTGGGCGTGGGTCTCGATGAGCCATGTCACTTTAAGATTTTCAGAAGTGACATGGGCGATGATGCGGTCCGCAGAAGCGGTCGAGGTACGGCCGGCAGCTGCCTCGTAGTCCAGCACGGAGTCGATGATCGCAGCCTCCCGAGTGGCGGGGTCGGCGACCACGTAGCTCACCGTAAACGTGGCTTCGTCGAAGAAGGCGGTGATGGCGGGGCGCAAGACCGGGTCGGCTCCCGCGGCTTCGATCTGCGCAGTGGCTTTGGACAGGATGGCGTCAGACATTGCGATTCTCCGATTTTCAGTTTATGTAATTATGTAATTCATTTGCGTCAAGCGGACAATCGCGATAGTGAGCAGCCCATGGAAGAAGAGACCCGTCCGCACTGTTGTCCGCTGCGTATCGGCGACACGGTACCCAACTTCACCGCGCGCACCACCGCGGGACCCGTTGCGATGAAGGACTTCGCAGGGCGATGGCTGGTGTTCTTCTCCCATCCGGCGGATTTCACCCCGGTATGCACATCGGAATTTGTGGCTTTTGCGCGGGCGGCGGATCGTTTCGCGGCGATGGACTGCGCGCTCATGGCGCTGTCGGTCGACAGTCTTTACGCCCACTTCGCGTGGGTGCGCGCGATTCGCGATCGTCACGGCGTGGAAGTGCGCTTCCCGATCGTCGAAGATCCGACTCTCGTGATCGGTCGGGCTTACGGCATGGTGGCGCAGGACGCGCACGATGCCGGTGCCGTGCGCACCGTCTTCGTCATCGATCCCGAGCAGGTCGTGCGTGCAATGATCTGCTATCCGGTGGAAATCGGCCGGTCGGTGGAAGAAATCCTGCGCATCGTCGCCGCTCTCCAGGCCGCCGACCGCGAACAGGCGCTCCCGCCCGAGGGGTGGATGCCGGGCCAGCCGCTCCTTGCGCAGCCTGAGCCCACGCTCGATTCGGTCCTTGCCGCCGACGATCCGATGGGCTGGTTCTTGCAGGAGCGGAAGTGATGGCCGGCGAGCCGCCCATCGATCTGCTCAAGGCGATTGCCCATCCCTTGCGCTACGCCATCCTCGCTGCAGTGGCGGAAGGCGAGCGCAATGTCGGCGAAATCGAGGCGATGACCGGGATTGGGCAGCCGACTCTTTCCCAGCAGTTGTCCGTTCTCAGGCAAGCCGGGCTGGTGACCTCGCGGCGCGAGGCCAAGCTGGTGTTCTATGGCTTGGAGCAGGGTGCGATGGCGCAGGCGCGCGACAGTCTGTCGGCCCTGGTCGGGGATGATGAGGCAATGCCGGTGGCAGCGCGTCCGCTGGAAGGGCCGATACGGCGGCGCGGCGGCGCGGCGGTGTTCGCACGGCTGGGCTGATCCGCCCTTGTCCGGGGAGCGGCACTCCAGAATCAGAAAAGGCGACCTGGCGGCCGCCTTCTCCTCCTCTCCAAACCTTTAAGCGCTACCCAGCTTCACATCGCTGCGGACGGTAAGCTGCGGAACGTTCTGTCTCAGCCGCCCTTGGCGTCGTTCTCTGCCGCGGCGGCAGCCATGCGGTCGCCCTGCATGTAGGGGACCGGGTTGACGGCGATGCCATCGACGCGAACTTCATAGTGCAGGTGCGGGCCGGTCGAGTTGCCGGTCGAGCCGACGTAACCGATTATGTCACCCTTGTGGACGACCTGGCCATCGGCGACGTTCAGGCGCGACATGTGGCCGTAGCGGGTCTGCAGGTCACCGCCGTGTTCGATCGAGACGAACAGGCCGTAGCCGCCGAAAGTGGAAGCGCGGCTGACCACGCCATCGGCCGAAGCATGGATGGGCGTGCCGGTCGGCGCGGCGAGATCGACGCCCTTGTGCGAGCGGCGACCGCCGAGGATCGGGTGCTCGCGCATGCCGAAGCTGCTGGTCATGGTGTCGTGGTCGAGCGGATTGCGCGACGGGATCGACACCGAAGCGATGCTGGCGCTGCTGCCGAGGGTCGGCTTGGCCTTGGAAACGGCGAGGCCGGTTTCCTCGTAATTCTGCCAGGAGCTGAAGAGCTGGCGGAACTGTTCGTCCTCGCCGCCGCTGACCGACTGGCTTGCCGACTGCGACGCACGGAGCGGGGCGGAGATGTCGGCTGCAGCTGCACTGCTGTTGGCCATCGCGGGATGCGCCGCGACGAGAAAACCGCCTGCAACCAGGACACCGGTCACTGCGCGGAACTTGGCGAAAGACTTCGTTACGACCACTCGCAATACCTTTTTGTCCGCCGGCATCCATATTTGGACGCGACGCTTTTCTTGTCTGACGCAGGCCACGAAATCGGCCCGGTCAAAGTTTACCTGGAGATGGTCGGAACCCCCCGCCGTCTCGCGAGTTGCAGTTATGCTTACCGTTCAGTCTCAGGCAACCCCTGCGTAGAGATCGCGCGATAAACCGGCTGCGAGACGCGCCGAGTCGTTGAACGGAGGTTTCAACAGGCCTCGAAAGTGGCGGGAAACCAACGATTTCCACAATTCGTTTACCGGTTCATTTAACGTTTCGGCGACGTCGACGAAGTGCTTTGAACCGAAACCGACATGGCGAATCTCGTCGTCAAGGATGCGACTCAGGATCTTTGCGCCGGTCTCGTCTCCGGCATTGCGGACGCGTTCCAGCGTCGCCGGCGTCACGTCCAGCCCGCGCGCTTCGAGAACCATCGGCACCACTGCGAGCCGTGCGGCGACGTCGTGACGCGTCTCGTAGGCGGCATCCCACAGGCCGTTGTGGGCGGGCAGGGCGCCATAGTGACTGCCCAGCGTGTGGAGGTGCCTTTCGATGAGCGCATAGTGCATCGCCTCGTCGGCGGCGACGGACAGGAAGTCGCTGATGAACTGCTCGCCCATCTCCCCGCCGAATCGTCCGACGATGTCGAGCGCGAGATCGATGGCGACGAATTCGATGTGGGCGAGCGAGTGCCACAAGGCGATTCGCCCGCGTTCCGACCCGCCCTTGCCGCGTTTGGGCATGCGGTTGGGCGGCAGCAGTTCGGGCGCATCCGGGCGACCCGGTACGTCGGGCATGGGCACGTCGAAGGCAAAGGAAAGGCGGCCAAGGCGCCACTCGCGCGCAACCTTGCGCGCGGCCATGGCCTTGGTGTGCGGATCGCGCTCAAGCAGGGCCGCGCGGATCGCGCACGCGATCGATTGGGTCATCCCTACAGCGCCTTTGCGGCCTCCAGCACGGCCTCGACGTGGCCCTTGACCTTTACCTTGTCCCAGACCCTGGCGATCTTGCCGTCCGGGCCGACGAGGTAGGTCGTGCGGACCATGCCCATATAGGTGCGCCCGTAGTTCTGCTTCTCGGTCCAGATGCCGAGTGCGTCGGAAAGGCCGTTTTCCTCGGCATCGGTCGCCAGCGGGGCCTTGAGGTCGTGCTTGGCGATGAAGTTCTGGTGCTTCTTGGCCGAGTCCTTGCTCACGCCCAGCAGGGCGACGCCTGCCTTGTCGAATTCGGGCTTGGCCGCCGAGAACTCGATGTTCTCGGTCGTGCAGCCCGGGGTGTTGTCCTTGGGATAGAAGAACACGACAAGCTTCTGGCCTGCGAAATCCGAGGCTTTCACGCTGCCGCCATCCGGGGTTTCCATGGCGATGTCGGGAAAGGCGTCGCCGACGCCGGGGCGGGTGCTCATCTGTCAGTCTCCAGTGTTTCGCCAAAGGCGGCCTGCCAGCCCTGCGCGACTTGCGTCCGTGCCTGGCCGAGCGCCGTCTCGAGTTCGTCCCAGGCCCCATAGCCGCAAGCGCGCACAAGTGCCATGCATGCCGCCTCGACCGGAACCAGCGAATCCGGCGCCAGCAGGCGGGCAGCCACGAGGAAGCGGGTGAGGACGTCGTGCGCCGCGATCAGGTCTGCGGACAGCAGCCCTGCGTCAGCCAATTGCACGATGGCCTCGCGCAAATCGGAAACCAGCCCCTTGCCCTCACGCAGCTGGATGAAATGGACGAGAAACTCGAGGTCCACGAGCCCCCCGCGTGACAGCTTGACGTCGAGCGGGCCCTTGCCTGGTTTGTGCTGGGCCATCGTTTCGCGCATTTCCAGCACGTCGCTGCGCAGCTTTTCCGGGTCGCGCGGTCGGGTCAGCACTTCATGGACGAGCGCGTCGATCTCGCTGCGCCCTTTCGCCGAGCCGAACAGCGCCCGTGCACGGCACAGGGCCATGTGCTCCCAGGTCCATGCCTGTTCTTTCTGATAGCGTGCGAAGCTGTCGAGGCTGGCTGCCAGCGGGCCTTGCGCGCCGGATGGGCGCAGCCGCGTGTCGACTTCGTAGAGCGCGCCTTCGGCTGTCGGCACCGAGAGCGCGGCGATCACCCGCTGGCAAAGGCGATTGTAGTACCGCGTCGCGCCAAGCGGCCGCTCTCCGTCCGACTCCTGCGAGAAGTCGCCATTGAACAGGAATACGAGATCGAGGTCGGAGGCGTAGGTCAGGGCGCCGCCGCCCATCCGGCCGAGACCGAGAACGAGCAGTTCGCTGTCCGGCACCTTGCCGTGGGTCTGTTCGAATTCCTCGATCGCAGAGCGGGTCAGCACATGGATGGCCGCTTCGGCGATCCGGGCAAGGCCATGGCCGATCGCAAGCGGGTCGTTCACCCCTTCGATCAACTGGACGCCCAAGGCAAAGCGCTTCTCGCCCACCTTGCGCCGCACGGTGTCGAGAATCCGCTCGTAGTCGTCGTCCGATTCGAAGCGGGAGAACTGCGCGATCAGCGTTTCGACGTCCCCTGGAAGTTCGAAGGCGCTGGAATCGATCAGCGGGTCGAGCAGGTCGGCTCGGCGCGCCAGCGCATCGGCCAGCGGCGGGGCCAGCGAGAGGATGCGGGCGAGCCGCTGCAGCAGCGCAGGCCGCGCTTCAAGCAGGCGGAACAGGTTGATCGCGGTCGGCAGGTTGTTGAGCAGTTGCTCCCAGCGCAGCAGGGCGCGTTCGGGTTCGGGCGCGGCGGCCAGCGCGGCGAGCAGGTCTTCCTGGATCGCCTCGAAGGCCGTGCGCGCGGCATCGCTGCGCAGGGCGCGCATCCGGCCCGACTGCCACCCGGCGATCCGCTCGACGAGCCCTGCCGGGTCGGCAAAGCCCATCGCCTCAAGTCGCTCGACGAAGCTACGCTGTTCCGGCACGGCGACGCTAGTCGTGGTGCCTTCAGGCGTATTCGCCATGATCAGCCTGTCGTAGCGTTCGCCGACGGTTTCGGTGATCTGCGTGAGCTCCGCGATGAGCGCCTGCCCGTCGGGAAGTCCATCGAGCCGGGCCACTTCGTCGAGCGCTTCCGGTTTGACCGGCAGGCTGTGGGTCTGCTGGTCGAGCACCATCTGCAGGCGGTGTTCGACGGTGCGCAGCCGATCGTAGCTTTCGCCGAGCAGGCGCGCTTCTTCAGCAGGGATCAGCCCTGTGTCGGCCAGCGCATTCAGCGTTTCGCGGGTGCCGCGCAGGCGCAATTGCGGGTTGCGTCCGCCGTGGATCATCTGGTGGGTCTGGGCGTAGAACTCCACTTCGCGAATGCCGCCCCGGCCCTTCTTGAGGTCGAACCCGGGCCCGACCACCGGTCCGCCGCGGGTATTGGCGCGGATCTGCGAGGTGAGGCGGCCGATTTCGGCGATGGCTCCGAAGTCGAGGCTCTTGCGCCACACAAAAGGCCGGATCGCGGCAAGGAAGGTTTCTCCGGCAGCGATGTCGCCGGCACAGGCGCGGGCCCGGATGAAGGCGGCGCGCTCCCACGCCAGCGCGGAAGATTCGTAATGCGTCAGCGCGGCATCGATGGAGATCGCCAGCGGGCTCACTTCCGAGGCCGGGCGAAGGCGCAGGTCGACGCGGAAGACGTAGCCGTCCTGCGTCACTTTCGCGAGCGTCTCGACCACCGCGCGGGCGACGCGCTGCGCCGCCTCGCCCGGTTCATCGCGTTCGCGCCGGGGCAGGAGTTCGGGATCGAACAGGAGGATCGGATCGATGTCCGAGCTGTAATTGAGTTCGCCCGCGCCATGCTTGCCCAGCGCCAGCGCGAGGAAGCCGGCCGGCTGCGCATCGGGCGCGCGGCGGCGGATGCCTTCCGCGATTGCCGCATCGAGCGCCCGGTCGGCAAAGGCGGACAACTCGCCCGTCACCTGTAGCAGCGGAAAGGCTCCGGCAAGATCGCCGATGGCCAGCGCGAGGGCGAGCGCCTGTTTCTCGCGGCGCAGCGCAACGCCGACATCGGCGATGCCGTCACCGGCTGCCTTGGCCCAGGCCAGCGCACCCGTGCCGTCTCCGGAGGCGAGTATTTCTGTCAGTTCCGGCAAGCGGTCCAGCGCCCCGGACAAGTAGGGGGCATGCGCGCGGGCGCGGTCGATTGCTCCGGTCCAGTCGACTGTCATGGCCCATCCCTGCCTGCTGCCCGCGCCGAGGGCAAGTGGGGCGTGGTCGTTTGGCGCATGGCAAAGCGCCGCGCTTGTGAAACGCATGCCGGTCTGGCACGTGTTCGCCATCCCCCCATGCACCCAGAGGTCGCAATCTTGAAGCAGAGAGCCTTTATTCTCGCCGCGCTGGCGCTCAGCGCCTGCAGCACGCCCTATGCCGGCCCGGACATGCCCAAGGGCACGGCGCTGCCGCCGCCGGAAGAGACGATCGAGGCGGACAGTCCGCAGGTTTCGGTCGATACGAAGAAGGCGACGGTGAAGTCGCTCGCCTCCGATGAATTCGAAGGCCGCGCCCCCGGCGACGAATATTTGGACAGCTGAAACCGGAACGGGATTGTCGAGGACGTCGCCCTCCATTACGCGCTCGGCCGCGACTTCGCCGCTGGCGACTGATGATCCAACTGGCGCAAGGACAGTGAGTTTCTGCGTCATCCGTGACGAATTATGTGCCCCTGAAGGAGGCTGCTGACTTGACGTTCCAATTGCCGCCGGAGTGGCATCCCCAGGACTGGATCTGGATCGGCTTTCCCCATGACCCGGTCGAATGGCCGGGCTTCCTGGGCGCCGCGCAGGAGCAGATGGCCCGCTTCGCCAGTGCCGTGGCCGATTCCGGTCAGGAAGTGCGCCTGATCGTTCGGGACGAGGCCAATGCGGCCCGCGCGGCGGCGCTCTGCTCTGCGAACGTGAAGCTGGAGATGCGGCGCTACGGCGACGTGTGGCTGCGCGATACCGGGCCACTGGTGGTCATGGACGAGGCGGGCGAGCGCAAGGCGATGCGCTTCGGCTTCAACGGCTGGGGCGGCAAGTACCTGATGGACGGCGACCAGGAAATCGGCGCGGAACTGGCGCGCGATGCCGGGCTGCCGGTCGAGACGGCGGACTGGATCCTCGAGGGCGGCGCGCTCGACGGGGATGGCACCGGCCTTGTCGCCACGACCGAGCAGTGCCTGCTCAATCCCAACCGCAATCCGTCGCTGACCCGCAACGACCTCGAAACCCGGCTCCAGCGGGACCTCGGCTACGACCGCGTGCTGTGGCTGGGCGAGGGGCTGATCAACGACCATACCGACGGCCATGTCGACAACCTCGCGCGCTTCGTCGCGCCCGGCCTGCTGGCCCTGCCGCGCGCGACCGGTGCGGACGATCCCAACGCGCATATCTATGCCGATGCCAGGGCCCGGGCCGAGGCCATGGGCATAACAGTACGCGAAGTGCCCTCGCCGGGCCGGGTCGAAACCGACGGGCGGATCGAACCGGCCAGCTACATGAACTTTGCCATAACCTCGAAGCTGGTGGTGGTGCCGATCTACGGAACCGAGCACGACGACGACGGCATCGATGCGATCGCGCAGCTTTTCCCCGATAGGGATACCGTGGGCATCCTTGCCGATGCCGTGCTGGCAGGCGGCGGCTCGTTCCACTGCTCCAGCCAGCAGATGCCTTCGCGGCCCTGACACTGCGGCCCGGTCTTCATTCCCCATCGCCGGCCGTGCGCCGCGATGGGGGCATGCCTGGACTTTAACGAATTGGTAAGAGTCTGCAGCGCACTCTGCGCAGCATGGCTCACGTCATTGCCCTTGCCCAATCCGTCCAGCGCACCAACCGCGCACCGGAAGTGCTGCGCACGGCAATCGTGGCCGGCTGCGCCCTAGCGCTGATCCTCGCCAAGGCGCCCCTTCCCTTCTGATCCGCTCAGGACAATTCCGCGATGAAGGCAGGTCCTGCCTGTCGCCGCGTGTCCTGTCCTGCGCTTCCGGGATCGATTCCCGCGCGCCATTGACCGGCGTCAATGCATGTCGCGCGAATCCGTGCGAGCCATCGCCTCGGATACAAGGAGAGAGGCAATGGCTGAATTTCGTTCCCTCATTCCATTCGGGCGCAGTGCGCTGGGCCGGGGTGGCTACGATCCGTTTTCGGGCTTTCGTCAGGAGATCGACCGCTTGCTCGAGGACTTCGGGCAGGGCATCCCCTCGACGTTCGGCAATGGCAAGTCGGGCTTTCTCGTGCCCAAGGTCGATGTCGCGGAGACCGAGGCCGGGCTGGAGCTGACTGCCGAATTGCCGGGCTTCGACGAGAAGGACGTCTCGCTCGACATCGAGGACGGCGTCATGACCATCCGGGCCGAACACAAGGACGAGCGCGAGGAAAAGGACGAGAAGAAGCACTATCATCTCGTCGAGCGCACGCAGGGCACGTTCCTGCGCCGCCTTGCGCTGCCGTTCGAGGCCGATGCCGACAAGGCGACGGCGCATCTCGACAAGGGCCTGCTGAAGGTTTCGGTGCCGCGGCTGGCCACGGCCGAGAAGAAGCCGAAGTCGATCCCGGTCGGGAAGAAGTAGGCTGCCGGGCCGCTCAGGCGGCCCTGGCGAACCAGATCACGTGCTTGGCGCCCTTGCCGTTGCTGCGTGCGGCGACCTTGACTTCGTCGACGTCGAAGCGGGCTTTCTGCAGGCGGCGCGTAAAGGCAGGGTCGGGGCCGGCCGACCAGATCGCGAGGACCCCGCCGGGCGCAAGCGCAGCCTTGGCCGCGCGCAGGCCGGACGAGGTGTAGATCACGTCGTTGTCCGCGCGCACGAGGCCGTCGGGGCCATTGTCGACGTCGAGCAGGATCGCGTCGTACTCGCCTTCCGATCCGGCGATGATCGGCGCGACGTCGGCCTGCACGAGGTTCACGCGCGGGTCGTCGAGGCAGCCTGCGGCGACTTCGGCCATCGGGCCGCGCGCCCACTCGATGATTTCGGGCACGAGTTCGACCACGGTCACGCGTCCGTCTGCGGGCAGCAGCTTGAGCGCGGCGCGCAGGGTGAAGCCCATGCCATAGCCACCGATCAGCAGATGCGGCTGCCTGACGGCGCCGATGCGCTCGATCGCCTGCACCGCCAGCGCTTCTTCAGAGCCCCACTTGCGCGTGCTCATCAGCTCGTTGTGGCCGAGGACGATCATGAAATCGCGGTCGTGCCGATAGAGCTCGAGCAGTTCGCCGCCCGGGACTTGCGCCGTGCCGAGGAGTTCGCGCTGGATCAAGGGCGCAGGTCCGGTGCGGTCGCATCCCCCTTGAGCATGGCTATGGCGTCGTCGAGGCTCATCACCTTCTGGTGCTCTGCGCCCAGCGTACGCACGGCGACGGTCTGCTCTTCCGCCTCGCGCTTGCCCACGACCAGCAGGTGCGGGACCTTCTTGAGCGAGTGTTCGCGCACCTTGTAGTTGATCTTCTCGTTGCGCAGGTCGGTCTCGACGCGCACGCCCGCGGCCTTGAGCCTCTCGGTGACTTCGCGGGCATAGTCGTCGGCGTCCGAGACGATCGTTGCCACGACCGCCTGCACCGGCGCGAGCCAGACCGGCAGCTTGCCGGCGAAGTGCTCGATGAGGATGCCGATGAAGCGCTCGTAGGAGCCGAAGATCGCGCGGTGCAGCATGACCGGGCGGTGCTTCTCGCCGTCTTCGGCGATGTAGCTCGCGTCAAGGCGTTCGGGCAGCACGCGGTCCGACTGGATCGTGCCGACCTGCCAGGTGCGCCCGATCGCGTCGGTGAGGTGCCATTCCAGCTTGGGCGCGTAGAAGGCGCCTTCGCCGGGCAGTTCCTCCCAGCCGTATTCCTCGGTCGCAAGGCCTGCGCGCACGACTGCGTCGCGCAGTTCGGCCTCGGCCTTGTCCCACATCTCTTCGCTGCCGAAGCGCTTTTCGGGGCGCAGGGCGAGCTTGATCGAGTAGGTGAAGCCGAAGTCCTTGTAGATCCGGTCCGCCAGTTCGCAGAAGGCCTGCACTTCGGCGACGATCTGGTCTTCACGGCAGAAGATATGGGCGTCGTCCTGGGTGAACTGGCGCACGCGCATCAGTCCGTGCAGCGCGCCGTGCGGCTCGTTGCGGTGGCAGCAGCCGTTCTCGTAGATGCGCAGCGGCAGGTCGCGGTAGGACTTGATCCCCTGGCGGAAGATCAGGACGTGCGCCGGGCAGTTCATCGGCTTCAGGGCCATCCAGTCCGCATCGTTGGACACGAGCGGGCCCTCGTCCGCGACGTTGGGAACCTCGTCGGGGATGACGAACATGTTCTCGCGGTACTTGCCCCAGTGGCCGGACTGCTCCCACTGGCGGGCGTCCATCACCTGCGGAGTCTTGACCTCCTTGTAGCCGGCACCGTCGATGGCGCGGCGCATGTAGGCTTCCAGCTCGCGCCAGATCACATAGCCCTTGGGGTGCCAGAACACCGAACCGTGCGCTTCGGCCTGGAGGTGGAACAGGTCCATCTCGCCGCCCAGCTTGCGGTGGTCGCGCTTGGCGGCTTCCTCGAGCCGGGTCAGGTGGGCATTGAGCTGCTTCTTGTTGAGCCAGCCGGTGCCGTAGATGCGGGTCAGCTGCGCGTTCTTCTGGTCGCCGCGCCAGTAGGCCCCGGCAACGCGCATCAGCTTGAAGGCCTGCGGGTCGAGCTTGCCGGTCGAGGGCAGGTGCGGGCCGCGGCACATGTCGAGCCAGTCGTCGCCCGACCAGTAGACGGTCAGGTCCTCGCCCTCGGGCAGTTCGGCCGCCCATTGCGCCTTGAAGGTCTCGCCCTCGGCGGTCCACTTGTCGATCAGCTGCTGGCGGCTCCAGACTTCACGGCGCAGCGGCTTGTCGGCCTTGATGATCTCGCGCATCTTTTCTTCGATGGCGGGAAGGTCGTCCATGCCGAACGGCTCGCGCGAGGCCGGGGCCATCACGTCGTAGTAGAAGCCGTCGTCGGTTGCCGGACCGAACGTGATCTGGGTGCCGGGCCACAGCGCCTGCACCGCCTCGGCCAGCACGTGCGCAAAGTCGTGGCGGGCGAGTTCGAGCGCCTCTTCCTCGTCGCGGCCGGTCACCAGCGCCAGCGCGGCATCGCCGGTGAACGGGCGGGTCAGGTCGACCAGCTCACCGTCGACCCTCGCGGCAATCGCGGCCTTGGCGAGGCCGGGGCCGATCGCGGCGGCGACGTCGCCGGGGGTTGACCCCTGCGGCATTTCGCGCACGGTACCATCGGGAAGGCTGATCTTGAACATCTCGGACATCGATCTCGTCTTTCGCTCCTGAGCCGCAGCGCCATGGCACATGGTCGCGCGCGGCGGAAGGTCCGGCGTCAGGTAAATTCGTTTCGGATCCGGGAAGTGACGCCTGCCGCCCGGACCCCCGGGCGACGGTGGCTCGCGTCTTCAGGCCGCGACCAACCGTGCCCGGGCCAGCCGGGTTGTCGTGGTGGTCGTAGTGGTAGTGAGCTGCGTCATCGCCGGGGCGTCTAGCAGGTCGCGCCGGGGGAGTCACGCGTCTGAAGTCCGAAGGTTACGCCTTGCCCTCGTGCGCCATGGACCCCACCTTTCGGGGCATGACCGAAACCTGCTTCCACGAGATGCCCGACGGGCGACGGATCGCCTATCGACTCACCCTGGGTGAAGGACCGATGATGGTGTTCCTGCCCGGCTACATGTCCGACATGGCCGGCAGCAAGGCGGCCGCGGTGTTCGACTGGGCGCATCGCCATGGCCGCGCCTGCCTGCTGCTGGACTATTCCGGTTGCGGCGAAAGCCCGGGTGACTTTGCCGACGGCACCCTGCTGCGCTGGAAGGACGAGGTGGTTGCGCTGATCGAGGCGCTGTGTCCGGGGCAGGTGGTGCTGATCGGTTCGTCGATGGGCGGCTGGCTCATGCTGCTGGTGGCGCTGGCCCTGCCCGAGGGGCGCTGTGCCGGGCTGGTCGGCATCGCTGCTGCGCCCGATTTTACCGAGTGGGGTACCAGCGAAGCGAACAAGGCACGGCTTGCTGCGGGCGAAGCGGTCTTCGAAGACAATCCCTATGGCCCAGAGCCGACGCCCACCCATCCCGGGTTCTGGCAGAACGGGCAGGCCAATCTCCTGCTCGGCCACGAAATCGCCATCGATGCGCCCGTGCGCCTGCTGCATGGCCAGCAGGACCCCGATGTCCCCTGGGAAATCGCGCTCAAACTCGCCAAGGCGCTGCGTTCAGCCGACGTGCAGGTCCAGCTGATCAAGGACGGCGATCACCGCCTCTCGCGCGAGAACGACATTGCGTTGCTCCTGCGCACGCTGGATGCACTCGTGATCGGGGCGGCCTGACCGGAGACCTGTCCCGATGATGCTGCCCGTTTCGCTGATCCTTGCCCCCTTCATGCTGGCGCAAGTCGGTCCCACTGCCGGCTACGGCGCCTCGCCTGCCTCTCAGCTTCCACTCGAGATCATCGAGAAGAAGCAGGACGAGGCGCGCAAGCGTGCCGTGCAGGAAATGCCCCGGCCGACAACGCCGCGCGGCGCCGGTTGCATGGCCGCGGCCGAGGCCAGTCCCGAGCGCACGGTGCAGGTCGCGCGCGACGCGCTCAACCAGGCGGTCGGGCGCGAGAAGGTCAGGGCCGGGCTCTGCCTCGGCGTGGCGCTCAGCGATCTCGACCGCTGGGGCGAGGCGCAGCAGGCCTTCGTCAATGCCCGCGACGCGACCGAGGCGGACGATCACCAGACCCGCGCCCGCCTCGGCGCCATGGCGGGCAATGCCGCGCTGGCGCAAGGCGACGCCGCGCAGGCGCTCATGCTGCTGGGCCCCGCGGCGAGCGAGGCGAAACTGGCCGAGGACAACGCGCTCACCGCTTCGATCGCGCTCGACCGCGCCCGCGCCCTCGTTGCCGTCGACCGGCCCGACGAGGCGGCCGACGCCCTGACCCGGGCGCGCGAAGCCGAGCCCGACAATGCCCAGGCCTGGCTGCTATCGGCCACGCTTTCGCGGCGGCAGAACAAGCTGATCGAGGCACAGACCCAGATCGAGCAGGCCGCCGGGCTGGCCCCGCGCGATGCCGAAATCGGGCTCGAGGCCGGCGTGATCGCCGCGCTTTCGGGCAACGACGGCGCCGCGCGCCGCAGCTTCAACTCCGTCCTTGCGCTGGCCCCCGGCAGCGATCTGGCCACCAAGGCGCAAGGCTATCTCGACCAGCTCGGCCCCGAAGGAGCCAGGA
The DNA here is from genome assembly GCF_001368935.1 of Novosphingobium sp. KN65.2. Lineage (NCBI taxonomy): Bacteria > Pseudomonadati > Pseudomonadota > Alphaproteobacteria > Sphingomonadales > Sphingomonadaceae > Novosphingobium > Novosphingobium sp. KN65.2. The sequence continues at coordinate 56,403 of NZ_CCBH010000167.1, read as the reverse complement.
CCCCATGATTCCCCTTTCCGTCCTCGATCTCGTCACCGTGCGCGAAGGCAGCACCGTTGCCCAGTCGCTGGCGATCAGCGCCGACTATGCCCGGGCCGCCGAAGCGGCGGGCTACAAGCGTTTCTGGGTGGCCGAGCATCACGGGATGGACGGGATCGCCGGAGGCGCGACTTCGGTGGTGCTCGCCCACATCGGCCAGGCGACCTCGAAGATCCGGATCGGTGCGGGCGGGATCATGTTGCCCAATCACACGCCTTTCGTGATCGCCGAACAGTTCGGTACGCTTGCCGCGCTGTTCCCGGGCCGCGTCGACCTCGGTCTCGGCCGCGCACCGGGCGCGGACGGGCGCCTCGGCAATGCCCTGCGCAAGAACATCATGGCCGCGGCCGAGCAGTTCCCGCAGGACGTGGTCGAACTGCGGGCGCGTTTTGCCGGACAGGCGGTGGGCGGCGTCACCGCGCCGCAGGCCGACGGGGCCGACGTGGAGATGTGGATCCTCGGATCGAGCCTGTTCGGTGCCCAGCTCGCCGCCATGCTCGGCCTGCCCTATGCCTTCGCATCGCACTTCGCGCCTGCGCAGCTCGACGATGCCGCCCGCGTCTATCGCGAACGGTTCCAGCCTTCCGAAGTGCTCGACAAGCCGCATTTCATGGCGGCGATCAACGTGATCGCGGCCGACAGCGACGAGGAGGCCGCCTATCTCGCCTCGTCGACCGACCAGAGCTTCGTCGCCTTGCGCACCGGCAACCCGGGACGTCTCAAGCCGCCCGTTCGCGATTATCGCGCCAGCCTGCCGGGATCGGCGCTGGCCATGCTCGAGCAGGTCCGCTCGGTCAGCGCGATCGGCACGCCGCAGAAAGTGCGCGAAGGCATAGAGGCCTTTATCGCGCGCACCGGGGCGGACGAACTGATCGTGTCGGGCGCCACTTTCGATCCGCAGGCGCAATGCCGGTCGCTGGCCCTGACGATGGAAGCGATGGAACGGGTCACGGGTTGAGGGGATGGCTGCGCTTGGGTTGATGATTGCGTAACCCCAAGGCGGGAAAGGATCTTTCGCCGCTGGGGTGAAATCGGCAAGTATCTAGGCATTGACCCCGCCAGGGAAATTCCTCAAGCGAACGGCGAGTCAGGGAAACAGGAATACCATGAGCAAGGCAGACGTCGTAATCGTGGGAGCCGGGCATGGCGGCGCACAGTGCGCGATCGCCCTTCGCCAGAACGGCTTCGAAGGAACCATCACCGTCATCGGTCGTGAGCCGGAATATCCCTATGAGCGTCCGCCGCTCTCGAAGGAATATTTCGCGCGCGAGAAGACCTTCGACCGCCTCTACATCCGTCCGCCGACGTTCTGGGCCGAGAAGAACATCGAGTTCAAGCTTGGCACCGAAGTCACCAAGGTCGATCCCAAGGCGCACGAACTGACGCTCTCCAACGGCGAGAGCTACGGTTATGGCAAGCTCGTCTGGGCCACCGGCGGCGATCCGCGTCGCCTTTCTTGCCAGGGGGCCGACCTCACCGGCATCCACGCCGTGCGCACCCGCGAGGACTGCGACACGCTGATGGCCGAAGTCGATGCGGGCACGAAGAACATCGTCGTCATCGGCGGCGGCTACATCGGTCTGGAAGCCGCTGCGGTGCTGTCCAAGATGGGCCTCAAGGTCACCCTGCTCGAAGCGCTTCCGCGCGTGCTGGCGCGCGTTGCGGGTGAAGACCTCTCGACCTTCTACCAGAAGGAACATGTCGATCACGGCGTCGACCTGCGCACCGAAGTCATGGTCGACAGCCTCGTCGGCGAAAACGGCAAGGTCACCGGCGTGCAGCTTGCCGGCGGCGAAGTGATCCCGGCCGAAGGCGTCATCGTCGGCATCGGCATCGTGCCTGCCGTCGGTCCGCTGATCGCGGCCGGCGCGGCCGGTGCCAACGGCGTCGACGTGGACGAGTACTGCCGCACCTCGCTGCCCGACATCTATGCGATCGGCGACTGTGCGGCTTTCGCCTGCGACTACGCCGGCGGCAACGTGATGCGCGTGGAATCGGTCCAGAACGCCAACGACATGGGCACCAGCGTGGCCAAGGCGATCTGCGGCGACGAGAAGCCCTACAAGGCGTTCCCGTGGTTCTGGTCCAACCAGTACGACCTCAAGCTGCAGACCGCCGGCATCAACCTGGGCTTCGACAAGACCGTGATCCGCGGCAATCCGGAGGAGCGCAGCTTCTCGGTCGTCTATCTCAAGGACGGCCGCGTCGTCGCGCTGGACTGCGTGAACATGGTCAAGGATTACGTGCAGGGCCGCAAGCTGGTCGAAGCCGGGGCCACCCCCGACCTCGAAGCGCTGGCCGATGTCGGCAAGCCGCTCAAGGAACTGCTCTAGGAATACCGGTCTCCCTGTCCCCGCGATGGCGGGGCAGGGGGGCAAGCTGTCAAACGACGCCCTGAAGCTTGTCTGCGGCCCATTGTGCCGCGTCGGCGACGGCAGGGTCCGGATCGTCCAGCAAAGGCCCGACCTGTTCCAGCAGGTCGGGCCTTTGGCTGTTTCCGGCTGCGTAGAGGCAATTGCGGACGAACCGGTCGCGGCCGATGCGCTTGATCGGCGAGCCTGAGAAGAGCTTGCGAAAGCCTGCATCGTCGAGGGTGAGCAGGTCCGCCAGCGGCGGCGCGGTCAGTTCGCCGCGCGGCAGGAAAGTGCGGTGGACATGCGCGACTTGCGCGAACTTGTTCCAGGGGCATACCGCCAGGCAGTCGTCGCAGCCGTAGATCCGATTGCCCAGCGCCTCCCGGAATTCGAGCGGGATCTCGCCCTTGTGCTCGATCGTCAGGTAGCTGATGCAGCGCCGCGCATCGAGCCGGTAGGGCGCGGGAAAGGCCTGCGTAGGGCAGGCGTCCTGACAGGCGCTGCACGATCCGCAGCGGTCGCGGCCCGGGGATGAGGGGGCAAGGTCCAGCGTCGTGTAGATCTCGCCGAGGAACAGCCAGGAGCCGTGCTCGCGGCTGACCATGTTGGTGTGCTTGCCCTGCCAGCCCAGTCCGGCGGCGGCGCCCAGCGGCTTTTCCATGACCGGCGCGGTATCGGTGAACACTTTCACGCCGACCGAGCCGTCTTCGCCGCCAAGCCCGCGCTTCTCGCCCTCCGAGACGATCCAGCGCGCAAGGTGCTTGAGCGCCTTCTTCACCGTGTCGTGGTAGTCGGCCCCTTGTGCATAGACCGATATGCGCGCAATTTCAGGACGATCCGCATGTGCCAGCGGGTCGGCAGCGGGAGCATAGCTCATACCCAAGGCAATCACGCTGCGCGCTTGCGGCCAGAGCCCCTGCGGCGAGCGCCGGTGGTGGGCCCGTTCCTTCATCCACGCCATCGAGCCGTGCATGCCTTCGTCCAGCCACGTCTCCAGCCGCTGCGCGCGCACCGGGTCTTCGCTTGCCGAAGCGACGCCGAAGGCGCAGAACCCGAGCGATCGGGCCTGGGCCAGCAGGTCCTCAATGAATGTGTCCGGCGCGACGTCGACCAATGCGGAGTTAACCAAGCTTGCGGATGTTCCCGTTTATGGCTCTCCCTCGACGGTATCTACCGCAGGAGAGCGCGCATGAATGTCGCACTAGGAGATTGGCGAGTGGCGGGCAATGACCAGGCTGCCTGTGCCGATGGGCCTGACTTCGGGCCGCTCGCCATCGAGGCGCGGGGACTGGTCAAGCGCTTCGACGGGGTAACGGCCGTCGACGGCGTCGATCTCACCGTGCCGCGCGGCGCGGTCTACGGGATTCTCGGTCCGAACGGTGCCGGCAAGACGACGACGCTGCGCATGCTGCTGGGCATCATCGATCCCGACCAGGGCTATCGCCGCATTCTGGGCGCGGATCGTCCGCATGACGTTGCCCATGCCATCGGCTACCTGCCCGAGGAGCGCGGTCTCTATCCCGCGATGAAGGCGGTGGATGCAATCGCCTTCGTCGGCGCCTTGCGCGGCTTGCCGCTGAAGGAGGGCCGCCGGCGCGGGCGCGAACTGCTCGAACAGCATGGTCTGGGCTATGCTGCCGACCGGCAGATCCGGCAGCTTTCCAAGGGCATGGCGCAGCAGGTGCAGATCCTCGGCACGCTCGTCCACAAGCCGCGGCTGGTGATCTTCGACGAACCGTTTTCCGGGCTCGATGCCCTCAACCAGGGCAAGCTCGAGAGCATGATGCGCGGTCTTGCGCAGGACGGGACGACGGTGATCTTCTCCACCCATGTCATCGCCCATGCAGAGCGACTGTGCGACGAAGTGGCGATCATCGCCGCGGGCAAGGTGCCTTTCGCCGGGCCGGTCGACGTCGCGCGTGATCGCATTCCCGCGCAGGTCCGGCTGGAGACGCGCGCGCAGGACGGGGCGTGGCGCGGGGCACTGCCTGCCGATGCGCGCCATGAAGGCAGCTTCTGGTTCTTCTCGCTGCCCGATACCGGGATCGAGCCGCTGCTGCGCGCCCTGATCGAAGGGGAAGCGGGCATTCACTCTCTTTCGATCGAGCGGGCGGGCCTGCACGATGCCTTCGTGGCGATTGCCGGCGAGGCTGCGGCGCGGGCGCTGGAACAGGAAAAGCCGGAGGAACTGAACCGATGACCCGCCCCCGCGGCAGACTGTCGATCGCCCGCGCCGCATGGGTCGTTGCCCGGCGCGATTTCGTGGCGATCCTGATGAGCCGGACCTTCTTCTTCTTCCTGCTGGGGCCATTGTTCCCGCTGGTCGTCGGCGGACTGGCCGGCAGCGTCGGTCAGCGCGTGCAGCAGACGGCGGACAATCCCCATGTCGCCATCGTCATGCAGGGCGACGATGCAGAGGCGATGCGGGCGGCCCGGGATCGGCTGGCGGCCAATATCGGCGGCCTTCTGCCCGATTTCCTGATCCTGCGGCGACTGGAGCCGGGCGAGCGGTTCGATCCGCGCGCCATCGTCGACGGTGGCAGGGCCAATGTCGCGGCGGTGCTTTCGGGGACGCCGCAGGCGCCGGTTCTCACCGGCCCGGAAGACCAGATCGAACGCTGGCGCGGCCCGGTGGCGCTCATCGCTTCGGAAGCGCTGGCGCCGCGCGAACGGGCGCTGCCCGAAGTGCGGCTGGACCGAACCGTGACGAGCAACGCCAATGAGCGCAAGGGCCAGCTCAGGACCGCGCAATCCGCGCAGATGCTGCTGTTCCTGTTGACGATGATGCTGGCGGGCATGGTCCTGTCCAACCTCGTCGAGGAAAAGGGCAACAAGATCATCGAGGTTCTTGCCGCGGCGATTCCGATGGAAGCGGTGTTCTTCGGCAAGCTTTTCGCGATGCTCGGCGTGTCCTTCGTCGGCATCTCCGTCTGGGGCGCGGTCGGGGCGGCGCTCTATGTCGCGGCGGGATCGGCGGTGCCGCAATTGCCCGATCCGGCGGTCGGCTGGCCGATGCTCCTGGCGCTTGGCGTCGTCTATTTCGCCATGGCCTACCTGCTGCTCGGCTCGGTCTTCCTCGCGATCGGTTCGATGGCCACGACGGTGCGCGAGGTCCAGACCCTGTCGATGCCGGTCACGATGCTGCAGCTTCTGGTCTTCTTCTTCGCCAGCTTTGCGATGACCCAGCCCGGTTCGTTCATGGAGATCGCCGCAGTGTTCTTCCCGTTCAGTTCGCCTTTCGCGATGCTGGCGCGTGCCGCGCAGGACCCGGCGCTGTCGCCGCACCTGTTCGCGGTCATCTGGCAGGTGATCTGGGTCGGTCTGCTGGTACGCTTCGGTTCGGCGCTGTTCAGGCGCAGGGTGATGAAATCGGGGCCGGGTTCATCGGCCGGGCGCGGCGGGCTCACGGCGTTGCTGCGCCGGGCTTCGGGAAAGGCGGCGCAAGGCGCCTGAGCGCGGGCCATTAAGGCTAGGTATTGAATTCGCGAGGTATGTTCCGATCTCGTGCCAGTCTGCGCATAGCCCGCAGGCGCCCTGCCGTGCCCGTAACAGGAGAACCCGGATGCCTCTTGCCACCTCGCGCCGCGAATTGCTTGCCTGGCTGGGAATAGGGGCGGCCCTGCCGGTGCTGACCGCGTGCGGCAGCGGCGAGGCCGAAGCGAAGACCTATCCTGTCAGCTACAGCGAGGCGGAATGGCGCAAGCGCCTGACGCGCGAGCAATTCCAGATCCTTCGCGAAGCGGGCACCGAGCGACCCTATTCCTCACCGCTCAACAAGGAGCACCGCAAGGGTATTTTCGTCTGCGCGGCGGACGGTAACCCGCTGTTCTCCTCAGCGACGAAATTCGACAGCGGGACCGGCTGGCCCAGCTTCTGGAAGCCGTTGTCCGGCGCGGTGGGGACCTCGACCGACTACAAGCTCGGTTATCCACGCACCGAAGTGCATTGCGCCAAGTGCGGTGGGCACCTGGGCCATGTTTTCGACGATGGACCCAAGCCGACCGGCAAGCGCTATTGCATGAACGGGGCGGCGATGAAGTTCCGGCCCGCGTGATTACGCCTGTCTTGCCGGCTCAGGCCGTGCCCGGACCCTGCAACTGCATGCGGTAGACGCGCTGGGCCAGTTCTTCCATGCTCATGAGCTGCCGGAAGACCAGACCATAGGCCGGGTGCTTGCGCCAGCATACGGTGGCTTCGAATTCGGGAAGATGATCCCCGCCGATCCGGATCGTCTGGCCGATCGCCAGATGCTGCGACGTTTCGATGCGCGCGCCCTGGCGCGACAGGTCGCAGACCGTTGCGGAAGCCGTCGTACCGGCGAAGGACAGGGTGACTCCGTGGTTGACCCTGATCCGGACCGGCCGCTTGGGGAACGGACCCGCTTCGGCGATGAAACGCATGATATCGACCGAATCGAGGAACCTGACACCGGCTTCGCCGTCCTTTTCCCAGACCTTCTCGATCCCGAACTGTTCGCCGGTCGCGATTTCGAGCGCCAATGGCTCGTCGTTGACGACCGGATGGAAGATCTTCAGCTTCGCGCCGCTTTCGGAAACGTCCCTGACGATGCAGAGAAATTCGCCACTGGGGCCGACAAGCTTGGCGCTGCGCAGCATGAGCGCAAAGCGCGGCTGAATGCGCTTTTCGTTGTGGTCGTCGATTTGACCTGCCTCGGGCTCGGACAGAATTCCCGGGTATTTCATTGCGAGCGTACCCCCCATGGTACTCGCGCTCTGGCGACACCTGTTGCTACGATCTGCATTGCCGAAGACAACTGCAGTACGGTTTTATCACCTTTGCATGGTTTCGATCCGGTAAACACCCGGATCAGCGCAGGTCCGGGGTGTTTTTTGGTGCGGACGGCGGGACTCGAACCCGCACTGGGATACCCAAGCGGATTTTAAGTCCGCAGCGTCTACCATTCCGCCACGTCCGCACGTCGCAGGAAAACGGCTCCTAGCTGGCTGCGTGCCGCTGCGCAATCCGCATACAGTGCCCGGGCGCGCGGTGTTGCATCTGCAGGGCTATCGCCCGAAGTCCTATGGTTAAATCAGGCTTAAGGTCCAAACTTAAAGAAATATCAATGCGCTGGCCGCAGTCCTGCGGCAACCCCCCGCCCTCTCGTCGACCTGCCGTAACGAAAGGATGGAACTGCATGACTGGACTGCTCACGCGCCGTGGACTCATCGGGACAGCCGCCGCCGGAATAGTGCTGAGGCCATCGCTGATCTGGGCGCAGAATGCCTACCAGACGATCATCGACGGGCGCACGTTCCGGGGCACGCGTTCGCCCGGCGGGTCGGGTACCGATGGCGGCACGGCGATCAAGGCCGAGAGCAACACCCTTATTCGCAACTGCTATTTTCTCGACCTGGGCAATGGCGCGATCCGCTTTTTCCATACGACGACCGAGAATGTCGCCATCGAGGACTGCCAGGTCGCCAACATGTACCGCTTCATCGAGAACTGGTCCTGGAACCATCCCGATGTGCCCGCGCCGGTCAGCGACTTTACCGTCCGGCGCGTCAATGCCGCCCGGCTGGCGCGCAACTTCATGCGGGTCCGCTATGGCTCGACGCGCGGGCTGATCGAGGATGTCGTGGCGCGGGGCAATGGCGAATGCGCGAACTATTGCGTCGGTTTCGCGCTCGACGATGAGGCGCACGACATCGTCTATCGCCGTGTCGAGGCGCACGATTTCTGCGAAACCCAGCGTCCGTCCGACCAGTACTGGAATGGTGACGGCTTCTCCGACGAGCGCGGGAACAGCAAGATTCGCTACTATTCCTGTGTGGCAACCGGATCGAGCGACGGGGGCTTCGACACCAAGTCGCAGGACGTCTACATGGAAAACTGCCTTTCGAGCGGGAACAAGCTCAACTACCGGCTCTGGAATACCGGCACGCTCAAGAACTGCCGCAGCGAAAATCCGGTCAAGCGCGGCGGCACCGGCTGGATCGGGCATTTTTCGTTCTTCGGAGGAAGCGGTCCGAACTACGTGCTCGACAGTCCGGTGGTTCGCGCCGATGCCACCAACAAGGCGCCGGTTCTTTACTTCCAGTCGAGCGTGCCGGCGACGGTCACCATCTACAATGCCGATATCGATGCCCCGGGCGCGGCGCTGATTCAGGTAGACAAGGGGCGACCGGCGCCCACCATCAAGTGGGTTCCCGAACGCAGCCAGCAGAAAATCCGCGTCGCGCGCGATTATGCGTAAGAGTTGATCCCGGCGTGGGCCAGGTCAGGGCATGAGCGGGGAATCTGGCAAAGGGACGCATGCGGGCGCTTCGACGGGCTCGGCCTGCGGGGGATGACAGGCTCGTCGAAGTTTGCCCGCGCGCGGCTTAGCTGACGTTCAGCTTGGCGCGCATTTCCTTGCCGGGCTTGAAATAGGGCACCTTCTTCTCGGGAACTTCCACGGTTTCCCCGGTGCGCGGGTTGCGGCCCTTGCGGCTGTCGCGGTGGCGGGTGGAGAAGGCGCCGAAGCCGCGCAGTTCGACGCGGCCACCATCGGCGAGGCGCTGGGCAATCTCGTCGAAGAAGGTATCGAGCGCACGCTCGACGTCTTCGGTTCGCAGCTCAGGGTTGTCCTTCGCCAGGGCCTGCAGCAGTTCCGATCTGATCATTTCAACGTCCCCCCAAAAAAATCTTCATGGCTTGGGCGAATCACAAAATTTCGTGAACTTTGCCGATTGCGAAAAGAGAAAATGCCATTCCACGGCTTTATGCGCAATGGCTTAGCAGTAATCCCTTAGAATGCACCCTTAAGCACAGGGTGGGGGGGGCCGCGCTGCGGGCCCCCCCCATTTACACCCTCGTTTTGTCCGCTACCTTGCCCCCCTTCATACCTTCTCTGCCGTCAAGGAAAGGCCACAAGAGGTCGCATGAAGGACATAACAAACTGGAACGAGGGTGACTGGATCGCGGCAATCGCTGCGCTTGCCCTGTTCGCTACGCTCGCCATCGGCGGCCTCATCGCCACCCGCAAGAGCGAGGAATTCGTCGGCCACCCCCGGGGCCTGTTCGTGCTGTTCTATGCCGAGATGTGGGAGCGCTTCTCCTACTACGGCATGCGCGCGCTGCTGATCCTTTACCTGACGAAGTTCTGGCTGTTCAACGACGGCGACGCCTCGCTGATCTACGGGGGCTATACCAGCCTCGTCTACATTACCCCGGTGCTGGGCGGCTACCTTGCCGACCGCTGGCTGGGCCAGCGCAAGGCGGTGCTGTTCGGCGGCGTCGTGCTGGCGCTCGGCCACCTGTTCATGGCCTGGGAAGGCATGCAGGGCGTGGCCGATCCGGCCGTCAAGCAGGCGGATCCGGCGATCAACGTGTTCTGGCTGGCGCTCTCGCTGATCATCGTCGGCTCTGGCTTCCTCAAGGCCAATATCTCGGTGATTGTCGGCCAGCTCTACAAGATGACCGATGCCCGCCGCGATTCGGCCTACACGATCTTCTACATGGGCGTGAACGTCGGTGCGGCGCTCGGCACGATCCTCGTCGGTTACCTGGGCGAAACGATCGGCTGGTCCTGGGGCTTCGGCCTCGCCGGCATCGGCATGGTGCTGGGCCTGATCATCTTCGTCGTCGGCAAACCGGCACTGCTGGGGCAGGGCGAGCCGCCCAGGCCGCTGCAGAAGAACAACGAGTTCAAGCTCTACGGCACCGGCATTGCTGCAGTCGCGGTAATCTGGTTCCTGATCCAGTACGTGGACGTGATCCAGAACCTGCTGATCATCACTGGCGTCGCGATGCTCGCCTACACGCTCTACGAAGCCTTCAAGCTTCCCAAGGAGCCGCGTGAACGCATCTTCGCGATCCTCTTCCTGATCGCGCTCAACCCCGTGTTCTGGGGCCTGTTCGAGCAGGCGGGCGGTTCGCTCAGCCTCTACACCGACAAGTACGTCGATCGTGGCGGCGTCCCGACCAGCCTGTTCCAGTCGATCAACCCGATCTACATCGTGCTCTTCGCGCCGCTCTTTGCCGGTCTCTGGCAGATCCTCGCCAAGCGCGGGCTGGAACCTTCGGCGCCGGCCAAGTTCGGCCTTGCGCTGGTCCAGGTCGGCCTTGGCTTCCTCGTCTTCGTCTGGGGCGCGGGCACCGGCGATCCGGCGGTGATGACCTCGGTCGTCTTCGTCTTCCTGATCTACCTGCTGCACACCACCGGTGAACTGTGTCTCTCGCCCGTCGGCCTCTCGGCCATGACGCGGCTGGCCCCGGCGCATCTGGGCAGCTTCATCATGGGCGCTTGGTTCTACATGACCGCGGTGGGCAACTTCGTCGCCGGCAAGATCGGCGAAGCGACCGGCGGTGAAAGCGGCGAGATGTCGAAGGACCTCACGCTGGCAATCTACAGCAAGATCGGCTGGGTCACGATCGGCATTGCCGTCGTCGTCCTGCTGCTCTCGCCGATCGTCAAGCGCTGGATGCATCTCGATTCGCTCGAAGATCGCGATCACGACGATGGCCTGATGGGTCAGGGCGAAGTCGGGCTCGAGGCGCAGGAAGCCGGGATGCACCCGGAAAACCGGCCGACCTGAACGACGCAAATGCGACGGCCCGGGTGGAAACGCCCGGGCCGCTCTTTTTGGTGAACAGGGGTTTTGTCATGAAAGTACCGCCCGCATTGCGGCCATGGACCGGTGTGCTTGCGCTGGGCATCGCCCTCGCGCTGCCGACCGGTGGCGCGCTGGCCAGGAAGAAGGACAAGGAAGCGGCGGTCGAGACGCCCTATCCTTCGACCTATAGGCCCTATCCAGGCAGGCCCACCGCACTGGTCGGCGCGACGGTCTATGACGGTCGCGGCGGGCGCATCGATAACGGCACGGTGCTGTTCGAGAACGGCAGGCTCGTTGCCGTGGGCGGGCCCGACCTTGCGGTGCCCGATGGCTACATCCGCTTCGATGCCGCGGGCAAGTTCGTCACCCCCGGGGTGATCGACGCGCACTCCCACCTGGGCGACTATCCCTCACCCTCCGTCGACGCCCTGGCCGACGGTAACGAGGCGACCAGCCCGACCACGCCTGAAGTCTGGGCCGAGCACTCGGTCTGGCCGCAGGACCCCGGTTTCACCCGCGCCCTTACCAATGGCGGGGTTACCTCGCTGATGGTCCTGCCCGGCTCGGCCAATCTCATGGGCGGACGTTCGGTCACGCTCAAGAACGTGCCGAGCCTGACGGTGCAGGGGATGAAGTTCCCCGGCGCCCCCTATTCGCTGAAGATGGCCTGCGGCGAGAACCCGAAACGCGTCTATGGATCGAAGGGCCAGAAGCCCTCGACCCGCATGGGCAACTTCGCTGTCGACCGGCAGACGTGGCTCGATGCCAAGAAGTACGCCAAGGACGAAGAGCGCGACCGCGACCTCGCGAACGAGACGCTGGTCGGCGTGCTCGACGGCGAGATCCTCGTGCAGAACCACTGCTACCGCGCCGACGAGATGGCGCTGGTGATCGATATGGCCAAGGAGATGGGCTACAAGGTCGCCGCGTTCCACCATGCGGTGGAGGCTTACAAGATCGGCGACCTGCTCAAGCAGAACGACATCTGCGCTGCCGTCTGGGCCGACTGGTACGGCTTCAAGATGGAAGCCTACGATGCCATTCCCGAAAACGCGGCGCTGCTGCAGAAGGAAGGCGTCTGCGTGATCATCCACTCCGATAGCGAAAACGGCATCCAGCGTCTCAACCAGGAAGCGGCCAAGGCGCAGGCGGACGGCCGGCGCATCGGTATCGACATTCCCGACGCACAGGTGGTGAGCTGGTTCACCTATAACCCGGCCAAGGCGATGGGCGTTTCCGATCGGACCGGCAGCCTGGAATCCGGCAAGATGGCTGACGTCGTCCTGTGGAACGGCAATCCGCTCTCGGTCTATACCCGTCCGGAGAAAGTCTGGATCGACGGGGCGCTGATGTATGACGCGCTCGATCCCAAGCGCCGCCCGGTGAGCGACTTCGAATTGGGCCAGCCCGGTGAAGGAGATGTGAAGTGAAGCGCCTCTCCGTCACCATTACCGTCGCGCTTGCCGGTGCCGCGGCGCTCGCAGTGCCCTCGTTCGTCTCCGCGCAGGACTTCGCCATTACCAATGCCACGGTTGCCACCGGCGACGGCAGTGCGCCCATCGAGGGCGGCACTGTCGTCGTTCGCGGCGGCAAGGTCGTTGCCGCCGGGGCGGGTGTGGCCGTGCCTGCAGGCGTCGAGGTGATCGACGGCAGCGGCAAATGGGTCACCCCCGGCATCTTCGCGAACTATACCGACCTGGGCCTCTTCGACGTGCAGGAAGTGAGCGAGAGCGACGACCGCGGATCGGATGGATCGCCGTTCAACGCCGCGCTGGACGTCGCGCCCGCGATCAATCCGGCGAACGAGCACATCGCCATCAGCCGCGAAGGCGGGGTGACGCGTGCCAGCGTGACGCCGTTCAACGGCAATTCGATCTTCGCCGGGCAGGGCGCACTGATCGATCTCGGCGCCGATCCCGACGCGGTGACGAAGGCCCGAGCCTTCCAGGTTGTCGCGCTGGGTGAAGGCGGGGCGAAGCTCGCCGGCGGCAGCCGCGTCGCGGCTTACGTCGCCTTGCGCAATGCCCTGCGCGAGGCAAAGGACGTTGCGGCCATGACACCGGGCGCGGATCGCAAGTCGGACGCGATGCTGACGCGCGCCGATGCCGCTGCGCTGGCACCGGTCATCGCCGGGACGCAGCCGCTCTACGTCGAAGTGGAACGCGCGGCCGACATCCGCTCGGTACTCTCGTTGAAGCGCGATTTTCCCAAGCTCGACCTCGTGCTGGTCGGTGCGAGCGAAGGCTGGCTCGTCGCCGGCGAGATCGCAACGGCAGGCGTGCCGGTGATCGCCATGGCGCTGAATGACCTGCCTGCGCAGTTCGACCGCATCGCTGCCACTCAATCCAATGTCGGCCGGATGAAGCGGGCAGGCGTCAAGGTCGCGATCGGCATGCTCGCGAACGACAACCAACCGCGTTACGCACCGCAGGAGGCCGGCAACCTCGTCGCGCTGAACAGGATCCCCGGCGCGGCAGGCCTGAGCTGGGGAGAGGCACTGGCTGCGATCACCTCGGTCCCTGCCGAGATCAGCGGCATGGACGGTCGCAACGGCCACATGCGCGCCGGCGTCCTGGCGCCCGGCGCGGTGGGCGACGTGGTGGTCTGGGACGGCGATCCGCTGGAACTGTCCTCGGCGCCGCTCCAGGTATGGATCGACGGCGTCAAGCAGCCGCTGGACAATCACCAGAGCCGCCTGAAGGAACGCTACAAGGACCTCGACCGGACCTACCTGCCCAAGGCCTACGACTGGTAACCCGGCTCGCAATCACGAAGAAGCGGCGCGCGACCACCGCGCAAAGTTCACCCTGAATGGGACTTGCGCGCGAGGGGCCGCCGCAGGCGCCCCCTGCGCCTGCCGGTCAGGCGCGCGCTTCGTTCACGCCCGCGCTGTTGTGGCGCAGCGCCTTGAGCACGGTGTCGACGATCTGCGGGGCGTTCAGCCCGGCCTCGTCGTACTGCGCTTCGGGCTTGTCGTGGTCCTGGAACACGTCCGGCAGGCGCATGGTGCGGATCCTGAGGCCGTTGTCGGTCAGGCCTTCGTCGCTCGCCATGGTGAGGACGTGCGCGCCAAGGCCGCCGATCGCGCCTTCCTCGACAGTGACGACCACTTCGTGGCTGAGCATCAGCTTTCGGATCAGTTCGCTGTCGATCGGCTTGGCGAAGCGCAGGTCTGCAACGGTGGTCGAAAGGCCCTTGGCTTCCAGCGCGTCGGCTGCCTTCAGCGCCTCGCCGAGGCGGGTGCCGAGGGAGAGCAGGGCGACCTTGGTGCCTTCCCGAACGATGCGTCCCTTGCCGATTTCCAGCACTTCGGGCTTGTCGGGAAGGGCGACGCCGGTGCCGTTGCCGCGCGGATAGCGAAAGGCGATCGGGCCGCTGTCATGCTGCGTGGCGGTGTGGACCATGTGGACCAGTTCCGCTTCGTCGGCGGCGGCCATGACCACGAAGTTGGGGAGCGTCGCCAGATAGGTCACGTCGAAAGAACCTGCATGGGTTGCCCCGTCGGCACCGACGAGGCCGGCACGGTCGATGGCGAAGCGCACCGGCAGGTTCTGGATCGCGACATCGTGCACGACCTGGTCGAAGGCGCGCTGCAGGAACGTCGAGTAGATTGCGCAGAACGGGCGCATGCCCTGCGCGGCCAGACCGGCAGCGAAGGTCACCGCGTGCTGTTCGGCGATGCCGACGTCGAAGCTGCGGTCCGGGAACTGGCTGGCGAACTTGTCGAGCCCGGTGCCGGACGGCATGGCCGCCGTGATCGCGCAGACCCGCGGATCGTTCTGCGCCTCGGCGATCAGGGCCTTGGCAAATACGCCGGTATAGCTGGGCGGACCGGCAGGGGCCTTGGCCTGCTCGCCGGTGACGACATTAAATTTCTGTACACCGTGATATTTGTCCGCCGCTTCCTCGGCCGGGGCATAGCCCTTGCCCTTCTTGGTCACGACGTGAATCAGGATCGGACCCTCGGCAGCGTCGCGCACGTTCTCGAAAATCGGGATCAACTGGTCGAGGTTGTGGCCGTCGACCGGGCCGACGTAGTAAAAGCCCAGTTCCTCGAACAGGGTGCCGCCCATGGCCATGCCGCGGGCGAATTCGTCGGTCTTCTTCGCCGCGCGGTGCAGCGCTTCGGGCAGGCGGCGCGAAACCTTGCGCGCGAAGTCGCGGATGTTGAGGAACGGGCGTGAGGACACGAGCTGGGCCAGATAGGCGGAAAGCCCGCCTACCGGCGGGGCGATCGACATGTCGTTGTCGTTGAGGATCACGATCAGGCGGTTGCCCGCCTCGCGCGCGTTGTTCATCGCCTCGTAGGCCATGCCCGCGCTCATCGCGCCGTCGCCGATCACGGCGATGCCGCGGCCTGGCTGGCCCTTGATCTTGTTGGCGATGGCAAAGCCCAGCGCTGCCGAGATCGAGGTGGAGCTATGCGCGGTGCCGAAGGGATCGTATTCGCTTTCGCTGCGCTTGGTGAAGCCGGAGAGACCGCCGCCCTGGCGCAGGGTGCGGATGCGATCGCGCCGCCCGGTGAGGATCTTGTGCGGGTAGGCCTGGTGGCCGACGTCCCAGATCAGCCGGTCCTCGGGCGTGTTGAAGACGTAGTGAAGCGCCACTGTCAGCTCGACGACGCCGAGGCCGGAGCCGAGGTGGCCCCCGGTCTGGCCGACGGCGGAGATCATTTCCTCGCGCAGTTCATCGGCGAGCTGGCGCAACTGCGCGGGCTTGAGCCTGCGCAGGTCAACGGGCGTATCGACAGTGTCGAGGAGGGGCGTTGCCGGGTTGGCGGTCATGGATCGTGTCTACACGGATTGCGGGCAGGAGTCGAATACGCTGCCCTGCCGCATGGCGGACAACTTCGCAAGGCCGCGAGGGGCTTGGCGCACGTCGGGGCGTCGGCGCCGGGTCAGCTGCAGGCCGCGCAGGTTCCGCGCAGTTCCACCACCGGGCGCACATCGGCGAAGCCCGCGTCACGGGCCGCGGCGATCAGTGAACCGGTCAGCCGATCATCGTCGATGTGCACGATCTGGCCGCAGGAATCGCAGATCAGGAAGATGCAGTCGTGGCGGCAGCCGGGGTGGCTGTTGGCGACATAGGCATTGGCGCTTTCGACCCGCCGGGCCAGGTTGGTGCGCACGAAGAGGTCGAGGATGCGATAGACGCTGTTGGGCGCGACGCGCTTGCCGCGCAGCGCCGAGACGTTTTCGGCCAGGTCGTAGGCTGAGGCCGGGCGGTCATGTTCCGCCAGCGCGGCAAAGACGTCGGCGCGCATTTCGGTCCACTGCTCGCCGGCCTTGAGAAGCGCGGACTGCGCCGCCTTGACGAGCCCTTCGCCCGAATGTTCGTGATGTACGTGTCGTGTCGCCATGGCCGCAATATGGGGCCGGAACCGGCGGGAAGCAATCGCGGCGGGCCGGCAAGAGGCTCCGGCCTGTCCGGCGTCGCGCCTCAGCGCGTCGTCGCGGCCTCGGCGGGCGGGACGATGTTGTCGGCCAGCGAACTGCTGTGGTGAAGGCCCATCGAACCGAACACCAGCAGTGCGCCCCCGGCGAACCCGAGAGCGAAGAAGCGGTAGAAGTCGGCCTTGAAGAGTCCCATGTCCTGCGTAGCAATCCGTAGTTCGATTTCGATGCGGCCCACATGCCGCCAAAGTGCTTTCGGTCCAGTGAATAAACCCACATTTCGCATGATGCTGCGATCAGTCGCTCGCCGCTTGCGATGAATGGAGGGAACAATGAGGGCCGGAAGAGGCGCACGTGGTTTCGCGCCGGTTTCTGCCGGGATGGCCGGCGGTGCGGTCAGCCGGGGCGGAAGGCCTAGCCTGCGACGGCCAGTATCGACAGGCCGAGCAGCGGGACGGCGAGGCATCCGAAAGGCAGCGCCGCGGTGGCAAGGATCCGCCGTCTGCCGTGCACCTTGCCAAGGCGAAGGAGCACGGCAGCGGAAACCAGACCGGCCAGGAAGGCCAGTCCCAGAAGCGGTCCGAGCCAGTGCAGCCACATGGCCGTCCCGGCTCCGGTATCAGTGCTTGAAGTGGCGCATGCCGGTGAAGACCATTGCCAGGCCCGCCTCGTTGGCAGCCTTGATGACTTCATCGTCGCGGATCGAGCCGCCCGGCTGGATCACGGCGGTAACACCTGCCTCGGCTGCGGCGAGCAGGCCGTCGGCAAACGGGAAGAAGGCGTCCGATGCGACGGCCGAGCCGACCGTGCGCGGCTTGTCCCATCCGAACTTCTCGGCGGCCTCGGCGGCCTTCATCGCGGCAATGCGCGAGGAATCGCGGCGGTTCATCTGGCCTGCGCCGATGCCGGCGGTCACGCCGTCCCTGGCATAGACGATCGCGTTCGACTTGACGTGGCGCGCGACGGTCCAGGCGAAGAGGCAGTCCTTCAGTTCCTGGTCGGTCGGCTCGCGGTCGGTCACCACCTTGAGGTCGTCGAAGCCGATCGCACCGTTGTCGCGGCCCTGCACCAGCAGGCCGCCGGTGATCGGCTTTACGGAAAGGCCGCCGCGGCGCGGATCGGGCAGGTCGCCGGTCAGCAGCAGGCGCAGGTTCTTCTTCTTGGCGAAGAAGGCGCGGGCGTCATCGTCGGCATCGGGAGCGACGACGACTTCGGTGAAGATCTTGCAGATCGCTTCGGCCGTGGGCCCGTCGAGAGTCTGGTTGACCGCGACGATGCCGCCGAAGGCCGAAACGTCGTCACAGGCCAGCGCGCCTTCCCATGCCTCGAGCAGCGACTTGCCCTGGGCGACGCCGCAGGGATTGGCGTGCTTGACGATCACGACGGCCGGGTCCTGGCCCTTGAACTCGGCCGCGAGTTCGAAGGCGGCGTCGGCGTCGTTGTAATTGTTGTAGGACAGTTCCTTTCCCTGCACCTGCTCGCCCTGGGCGAGGCCGCGGGTGTAGGGGCCGACCGGCGTGTAGAGCGCGGCCTTCTGGTGCGGGTTCTCGCCATAGCGCAGTTCGGTCACGAGACGGCCATTGACGGCGAGCATCTCGGGGAAGGTCTGGCCCTGGTCGGAAAAGGCGAACCACTGCGAGATCATCGAATCGTAGGCGGCGGTCTGGGCGAAGGCGCGTGCGGCCATCAGCTTGCGGAAGGCCAGCGTGGTGCAGCCTTCGGTCGCTTCCAGCTCGACGAGCAGGCCTTCATAATCGCTGGGGTCGGTGACGATGGTGACATAGGCGTGGTTCTTCGCCGCCGAACGCACCATCGAGGGGCCGCCGATGTCGATGTTCTCGATGATCGTGTCGCGGTCCGCACCCTTGGCGACGGTAGCCTCGAAGGGGTAGAGGTTGACGACGACGAGGTCGATGGCGCCGATTTCGTGGTCGGCCATGGCCTTGGCGTGCTCGGGATTGTCACGCACCGCCAGCAGGCCGCCGTGGACCTTGGGGTGCAGCGTCTTGACGCGGCCGTCCATCATCTCCGGGAAATTGGTGACTTCCGAGATGTCCTTGACGGCAAGGCCGGCATCGCGAAGCGCCTTGGCGGTGCCGCCGGTCGAAACGAGTTCGACGCCGCGTTCGGCCAGCGCCTTGCCGAGTTCCGCAAGGCCGGTCTTGTCGGACACCGATAAGAGTGCGCGGCGGATCTGGACGGAATCGGTCATGACGGTGGTTTCCTGCAGTGATGGGAGTTTTCGGGCCCTCTAGGTCGAGACTCTCGCGGGGGCAAGATGGGGTGTTGCCCCATGGCCTGTAGCCCCAGATTTAGTCCTCTGTCGCGGCAGGTGCGCTCTGCCGAGAGATATCTACGCTCGCCGTGACCGCAACGTCCATGGTCACGTTCCCGACCGTGCGCATGATGTCGGGCAGCATCTCCACCGCGACCAGCACTACCAGCGGCCAGAGCGGCACGCCCATGGCCGCGGCGATCGGCGCGGTGGAAGCAATGAAGCTGACCGTGCCGGGCAGCGAGACCGAACCGAAGGTGGTGAGGAAGGCGACGAAGGCCCCGGCGGCGATGGCGCCGGGATGCAGCTCTGCCCCGGCCAGGTGCGCGGCATAGATGACGACGCCCACGTTCATCGCCGGGCTCGTCGCGCGAAAGATGGTCACGGCCAGCGGCAGGACGAATTCGGCTGTCGTCGTTGCGACGCCCAGCCGGCGGCACGAGGCGAGCATCGTCGGCAGGCTGGCGAGCGAGGACTGGGTGGAAATGGCGACGACTTGCGCGGGCAGGACCGCCGCCGCGAACCGGCCCGGCGACTTGCGCGCGATCACGGCAGCTAGCGGGTAGGCAAGGACCAGGAACACGGCCCCGCAGGTGCTGACCAGGACCATGTAGTGCGCCAGCGCGCCGATCGCGGCGAGGCCGCTGCGCGCGGCAAGGCCGAGGCCGAGGGCGAAGACGCCGATCGGCGCGACTTTCAGGACCCAGCCGATCAGGACCATCATCGCCCCGGCCAGCCCTTCGAACAGCAGGGCGAGTTGCCGGCGCGGCGCTTCGTCGAGCCGCAAGGAGGCGATGGCGAACAGGGCGACGAAGATGATGACCGGGAGCAGGGCATCGTTCGCAGCCGAGGTCACGACATTGGTCGGCATGATCGAGAGCAGGAAGTCGCCGATGCCGGGCACTTGCGGCGGGGCCTGGGTCCCGGGCACGGCGACGCCTTCGGGGGGCGGGCTGAAAGACAGCAGCAGCGGCATGACCGTCGCGCCGACGAAGGCGCTGAATGCAAGCGAGCCGAAGATGAAGCCCATCGTGCGCTTCGCCATGGCCTCGGCGCGGGCTGCGGCGGCAGTCTCGACGATACCCGTGAACAGCAGCCCGGCGACGAGCGGCAGGATCGTCATCTTGAGGGCCTGCAGCCACAGCGTGCCCACCGGTCCGGCAATCGCGAGCGCAGAGTCCATCTGCGGCGAGCCTGCGAGCAGCGCGCCGCAAACCAGACCCGCGACGAGACCGGCAAGCGTCAGCAGGCCGGGGACGCGGATCTCCGGCATCCGTGACGCGCTGCCTTTTCGGGATGTCTCGTTGCTCAGGATCGCACCAATGACTGGCCTTGTCGGGCAACAGACATTAACGAAGTTGCGCGACATGGCAATTTGCCCGCAAGGGCAAGACCGACAACACAATTGATAGCGATCTTGAGCATGGGCAAGCAGTTCTTCGGCACCGACGGCATTCGCGGGCGCACCAACCAGGGGGCGATGACCGCCGCCACCGCCATGAAAGTGGGGCAG
Source organism: Novosphingobium sp. KN65.2 (assembly GCF_001368935.1). Lineage (NCBI taxonomy): Bacteria > Pseudomonadati > Pseudomonadota > Alphaproteobacteria > Sphingomonadales > Sphingomonadaceae > Novosphingobium > Novosphingobium sp. KN65.2. The sequence continues at coordinate 36,271 of NZ_CCBH010000167.1, read as the reverse complement.
GCCGCAGGCAGCCGCTTTTTGCGCGGCGACCACCGGCACCGCGTGGTGATCGGCAAGGACACGCGCCTGTCCGGCTATATGCTCGAAAATGCGATGGTCGCCGGATTTACCAGCGTGGGCATGGACGTGGTCCTGCTCGGGCCGATGCCGACACCCGCGGTGGCCCTGCTCACGCGCGAACTGCGCGCCGATGTCGGGGTGATGATCTCGGCCAGCCACAACCCCTACCAGGATAACGGCATCAAGCTGTTCGGCCCGGATGGCTACAAGCTCTCCGACGAGGACGAACTGGCGATCGAGGCAATGCTCGGGCAGGACCTTGCGCTTGCCGATGCCGAGGATATCGGGCGGGCCCGCCGCATCGACGACGCGCGCGGGCGCTACATCCACGCAGTCAAGCGCTCGCTGCCCGAGGACATTCGCCTCGACGGGCTGAAGATCGCGATCGATTGCGCCAATGGTGCGGCCTACCAGGTCGCTCCTTCGGCCTTCTGGGAACTGGGCGCGGAAATCGTCGCGGTCGGGGTCAATCCCAATGGCAAGAACATCAACGCACGCTGCGGTTCGACCCATCCGGCGCTGTTGCAGGAAACGGTGGTTTCTTCCGGCGCGGACATCGGCATCGCGCTCGACGGCGATGCCGACCGCCTGATCGTCGTCGATGAGAAGGGCCAGACGGTCGACGGCGACCAGATCATGGCGCTGATCGGCAGCCAGTGGGCGGAACAGGGGCGCCTGACCGGCGGCGGCGTGGTGGCCACGGTCATGTCCAACCTCGGGCTCGAACGCTTCCTTCAGGGGCGCGGGCTGGATCTGGTGCGCACCAAGGTCGGCGACCGCCACGTCCTCGAGAAAATGCGCAGCGCTGACTACAATGTCGGCGGCGAACAGTCCGGACACATGATCCTGCTCGACCATGCGACCACCGGGGACGGCACCGTCGCTGCGCTTCAGGTGCTCGCCGCGCTGGTCAAGTCGGGCAAGCGGGCCAGCGAATTGCTGCACCTGTTCGACCCTGTGCCGCAGCTTTTGCGCAACGTGCGCTTCTCGGGCGGCAAGCCGCTGGAGGTCGACCGGGTCAAGGCCGCGATCGCCGATGCCGAAGCTTCGCTCGCGGGCAAGGGCCGGTTGGTGATTCGCCCATCGGGCACCGAGCCGGTGATCCGCGTGATGGCCGAAGGCGACGATGCCGGCGAAGTCGAGGCGGCAGTCGCCTCGATCTGCTCGGCCGTGGAAGAGGCGACCGTCTGATGACCCTCGAAATGCGCCCCGATTGCGAACGCTGCGGCACCGATCTGCCGGCAGAGGCGCCCGGCGCCTTCATCTGCAGCTTCGAATGCACTTTCTGCGCCGAATGCGCGGACGACCTCGATGACATGTGTCCCAACTGCGGCGGCGAGCTTACCGACCGTCCGACGCGGGCCAAAAAGCATCATGCGGCGCATCCCCCCTCGACGCAGAGGCGGTACAAGGCCTAAGGGAGATATTTCCCCCCGCAGGTGCAGCGACAGGCTCGGCACGCTCCGGGGCCTTGTGCAGACCCCGAACCGTTCGCCCTGAGCCTGCCTGTGGACGTGCGGTAGAGATTATCCGATGAAGCCAGCTCGTATCCTTGCCATTGCCGGTTCCGACAGCTCGGGCGGCGCAGGCATCCAGGCCGACATCAAGACGATCACCGTGCTGGGCGGCTATGGCATGACCGCGATCACCGCGATCACGGCGCAGAACACGCTCGGTGTCCAGGCTATCGAGGCACTTTCGCCCGAACTGGTCGCGGCGCAGATCGATGCGTGCATTACCGACATCGGTGTCGACGCGGTGAAGATCGGCATGCTGGGTTCGGCGAAGATTGCGGAACTGGTCGCAGATCGCCTGGAAGGGCTGGACGTGCCGGTGATCTTCGATCCGGTCATGGTCTCGACGAGCGGATCGACGCTGGCGGACAAGGAAACTGTAGCCGCGTTCGAACGGCTGATCCGCCTTGCTACGCTGACCACGCCGAACATCGGCGAACTGGCGGCACTTGGCGGGCCCGAGTCGATGGCATCGCGCGGCGCGGCCTATCTTGCGAAGGGCGGGGACGCCGAAGGCGAAACGGTCGAAGACCGGTTGATCGTGCCGGGCAGCGAGCCGGTCGTCTGGGAAGGATCGCGGATCGATACGCGCCACAACCACGGTACCGGCTGCACGATGTCCAGCGCCATCGCGACCTTTCTCGCGCAGGGCTCCACGCTTGAGGAAGCCATCGAGGACGCCCGCGACTTCGTGCGCGCGGCCCTGCTCAACGCGCCGGAATTCGGCGCGGGCAACGGACCGTTGGGACATCACGCGGTCCGCTGATCTCCGCTGGCTGCCGGCCGCCTGCTAGCCGCAGTCGAGGTCGTAGAATTCGCGGATCTTGGCCCAGCCGTCCTCTCCGGTTTCGCACCAGTGGAACAGGTCGAGGTCGCTGGCATTGATCGTGCCTTCCTCGGCCAGGGCCTCGAAATTGATGATCCGTTCCCAGAATTCGCGGCCATAGAGCAGGATCGGGATCGGCTTCATCTTGCCTGTCTGGATCAGCGTCAGCAGTTCCAGGAACTCGTCGAGCGTACCGAACCCGCCCGGGAACACCGCGACGGCGCGGGCGCGCAGCAGGAAGTGCATCTTGCGCAGCGCGAAATAGTGGAACTGGAAGGACAGGCGCGGCGTCACGTAGGGGTTGGGCGCCTGCTCGTGCGGCAGGACGATGTTCAGGCCCAGCGATTCGGCGCCGACGTCTGCTGCACCCCGGTTGGCCGCTTCCATGATCGACGGCCCGCCGCCCGAGCAGACGACGAACTGGCGCATGCCTTTTTCGACCACTGCGCACTTGCTGGCGAGCTGGGCGAGCTTGCGGGCCTCGTCATAGTACTTCGACTTGGCGACCAGCCGCTCGGCAATTTTCTTTTCCTGCTCGTTCCTCGCCTTCGCCAGCAGGGCGTCGCACTCGTCGGGCGCGGGGATGCGGGCCGATCCGTACATGACGAGAGTCGAGCCGATGTTCGCTTCTTCGAGCAACATTTCCGGCTTGAGCAGTTCCAGCTGGAAACGCACCGGCCGCAGCTCGTCGCGCAGCAGGAATTCGGTGTCCTGGAATGCCAGCCGATAGGCCGGGTTCTGAGTCTGCAGGGTGCCTTCCTGCTGGTCGGCGAAGGAGGCTTCCTGCTCCGCCTTGTAAAAGCGGCGGTCGGCTATCTTCTTTTCTTCTTCTTCGGTCATATGCCCTAGATGGAGGTTCGATCGGCTTCCGTCGAGAGAATAGCCGCATCATATTAAACTCTTGCGAACGGACGGGGACTCGCCTGCCCGGGCTGGTGCGGCTAGGCTTGCGCCATGACGATCACCGACCTTTCGCGGCGCGGCGCGCTGATGGGCCTAGGCGTTGCCGCCGCCACGCTCGCCGCCCCTGCCATGTCGGCAAGACCGGACAGGACGTCAGGCCCGCAAAAGCCGCCGCGTCTGCGTCAGGGGGACGTGCTGGGCCTCGTCGCTCCGGCCGGCTTCATCGGCGACCGCTTCGGGTTGGAGGAGATCGAGGAGGCCGTGCGGGCCATGGGGCTGGAGCCCAGGGCCGCGCCGCACATGCTGGATCGCGAAGGCTATCTCGCCGGATCGGACAAGAACCGCGCCAGTGACCTCATGGCGATGTTCGCCGACGACGGGGTGCGCGCGATCATGGCCGTGCGCGGCGGCTGGGGCTCTGCGCGGATCCTGCCCTGGCTCGATTTCGGCGCAATTGCCCGCACGCCCAAGCTGTTCGCCGGGTTCAGCGACAATACCGCGCTACACCTCGCCTTCGCCGCGCGGACCGGGGTGCCCGGCATTCATGGGCCGAACGCTTCGGCATCCTGGCCCCCGGCGGCGTGGGAGTCGTTCCGCGCGCTGGCTTTCGACGGGGCGACGCCGACATATGCCGTGCCGGGGCATGTCGGGCCCTACCTCGGCCGCCGCGGCGAGCGGGTGCGGACCTTCCGGGGCGGAAAGGCGCGCGGCCGGTTGATCGGTGGCAATCTTACCGTCCTCGCGGCTCTGGTGGGTACGCCCTACCTGCCCGACTTTGACGGTGCGATCCTGTTTCTGGAGGATACCAACGAGGCGGAGTACCGCATCGACCGGATGCTGACGCAGCTCGCCCTATCGGGCATTCTGGCAAAGGTCGCGGGCGTCGTCTTCGGGCAGTGCACCGGCTGCAGCAATCCCGATGGCGGCTATTCGAACTTCACGATCTACGAGGTGCTCGATCGCCAGTTCTCCGCACTGGGAGTGCCGGCTTTCCAGGGCGCTGCCATCGGTCATATCGCCGGGCAGGTGAGCGTGCCGGTCGGCGTCATGGCCGAGATCGACGCCGATGCAGGGACGATCGCGATCCTCGAACCGGCGGTGAGCTGAAAGCGTGCCGGGCAGCGCCGCGCGCTGTCTCCGGCGATCAGGCCGGCGCCGCCGCGCTGCGACCGAGGCCGAAACGTGCGACGAGATCGGAGAAGATCTGGCTGTCCAGCGGATCGGCGAATTCCAGACCGGCGCTGTGTTCGTTGGCCCAGGCGACGAAGGCCATCGCCGGACGGCATCCCGGCAGCGCGAGGCTTACGGCTTCATCGGCGCTGAGGCGGCCGATGCCTTCGACTTTCGCGCCGAAGCGCGTCAGGTCCTTGAGCAGCACCGTGCTGCTTACGAAGTCGCGACGGAACTTGGCCAGCATCTCGACCTGCTCGCGCGGTTCGCGGCGGTGGATCGGCGGTGATCCGAATTCAGGGTCGAGATAGGCCATTTCGATGCTCCGGCGTTCATGTTTCCGGCCATTAACTACGGTATCGCAGGGCGGAATTTCAGTCCGGAGGGGCCGAAAGAACGAATTTTCATCGCGATTAAGCATATCGCCTGGAGCGCGCCCTCACGATCTGCGGGCGCTCGGCAAGGAGGATGCGGTCTTGCAAAATTTTCACAATCGATTGCAAAATAAGTGAAATTTCGGCGGGCATTCCCATGTGTGACAAGTAAACACATCACGAATTCAGCGACTTACCATGTCGGCTTAACCCGCTGATAACCCTGTCCCGCCTATTTCTTCGACTCATGGGATGGGTGGCAAACACAATCGGGGCAGTCTTGTCGATGCGTGCGGCAGGCAGGGCGCTTGCGTCGGCCTGTCTCTATTTCGCACTGGCCGCGGTGACGATCCATCTCACCAGTCACGAGGGCAGCATCGCTACGGTCTGGCCCGCGAATGCCGTCGTGGTCGCCATGATGCTGCAGCGGCCGCGTTCGGAATGGTCGCTCTACCTGTTGGCCGCATTGCTGGGTAACGGTGCGGCGAACATGGCCATACGCGGGGCCGGGATCGGCTCGCTTATGCTCGGCATGTCCAACCTGCCGGAGATCCTGATAGCGGCATGGATGTTTCGCCGCATCGTCAGCGCGGACAATGCGTTGCTGCACGACAAGGGCTCGGTATACCGCTTCATCCTCGCGGCGGGCCTGATCGCGCCTGCTGCCAGCACCGGTTTCGGCGCGCTGACAGCCTACCTGATGTTCGACCAGCCGATCGGCGAATCGCTCGGTATCTGGTTTGCAGCCGATGCTCTTGGCCTGCTGATTTTCACGCCGTTCTTCCATTCCCTGATTGCGGGCCATTACGTCCAGTGCTTCCGTTCCAAGTCCGGGATCGAGCGACTCAAGACGGCGGCCCTGCAGGGATTGGTGGTCGCAGTCGCGGCGGGTGTCTTCGCACAGAGCACGTATCCGCTGCTGTTCGTGCCGGTTCTGCCTCTGATTCTCGTTACATTCCGGCTCGGCTGGCTGGGCACCAATCTGGCTGTCATGCTGATCGCCGCGATCGGCGCCTTGGCAACGATGCATGGCGTCGGACCGGTGTCTCTTGCCTCGGTTCACGGGTTCTGGGCCCAAGCAGGCTTCTTCCAGCTCTATCTCGCCTTTCTCCTGCTCACCAACATGCCCATCGCGGCCTCGCTCAATGAGCGCCGCATCCTGCTCGACAAGCTGGCAGAGCGTGAACGCGCGATCCACCTGCTGGCGGAGCGTTCCTCGGTCCTGCTCGTGAACTTCTCCCCGGCAGGGCGCTGTACCCAGGTCGCGGGCGATGCCTCCTCGATCTTCGGTCGTCCTGCGGCCGACCTTGTCGGCGAGGATATCCTCGACTTGCGGGAGGACTGCGCCGATGCGCTGATGAGCGCCCACGTCGAGGCGATCGACAACCCGCAGGGCAAGGCAGTCGCCGAAATTCCGCTGGGCAACGGGCGCTGGATCGAGGCGACCTTCACCGCATCCTATGACAGCGAGGGCCAGTTCGCAGGGTCCATCGCCACGATATTCGATGCCACGCGGCGCAAGCAGCGCGAGCGCGAACTGGCCGACGCAGCCCAGACCGATGAACTGACCGGCGTGCTCAACCGGGCCGGTTTCATGGAGCGCTTTCAGGCTGCCATTGCCGACAGGCCGGAAACCGGCCTCAGCCTTGCCCTGATCGACGTCGACCGGTTCAAGTCGATCAACGACGAACTTGGCCACCTGGTCGGCGACGCCGTTCTCAGGGAAATCGCCGCGCGCCTCGTCAGCGAAGTGCGCGAGACAGACGTGGTCGGGCGCCTCGGCGGTGACGAGTTCGTGCTGCTCCTGCGCACCGACAACAGCGAGGTGGCGCAAGGCATCTGCAAGCGTATCGTCGACCGGGTAGCGAGTGAAGCGGTGGACATGCGCTTCGGGCAGGAAGTCCGGACGCAGATCAGTTGCGGCCTCGTCTACCATATCGCCGGGCTGGGGGTGGAGGACATGATCCATAACGCCGACATGGCGCTCTACGCTGCCAAGCGCGCAGGCCGTAACCAGCTTCGGGTCGCGGCCTGACCCTCCCTGTAAACGGCTGAATTGTTCAGGAATGCGATCAGGTGACAGGTTCGTCTGACGAGCCGAAGTTGTGTCTCCGGAGCGCGCAGGATAGTGGGAAGTCGCTGCTCACGTTTCGGACGTTGCGCCTCGGGCCGTCCCCCCTTGGACTCCAATCCCGGCATGCAGGCAGGCAGCACCTTCCCCTTCCGACATCGCAGAATGCGTCTGGCAGAACGAAGGCCGCAACAGGCGTTCGCGCCCTTGCAGGCCGCGCAAAATCGAGGGGCAGCTGCGCAACTTGCGAAGGGTCCCGGCCCGGAATCAGAAAGGGCCGCTCCTTTCGGAGCGGCCCCCTGACCGGCCCTTTTGTTCCCGAACCTGTCCATGGACTTTGCCCTTACGGTGCATGTCGTGGTCTGGTTCGCGATCCTGGCAAGGGATGCCTTTCGCGGTCGATTTATAAATACGCCTCGCGAGTGAGTCGGGCAAGCCCCCATGCAGGGTAAGACATCATGAGTAGGTATCATCGCCAGGCTCCTCCCATGGAGCCGTGCGCGTTTGCCAAACTTCGGGGCGGTGGCCACCTGCATGATTTGGCGAAGACATGGATCGGCCGGACTATGCCGGTTTCGTCGCTTCTGCCGTGTTGGAATTCTTCGTTCGAAGAACACGATGATAGGCAAGCGCGGCCAACGCCATGTAGCTCGCAGCACTGCCCATGGCCACCGACCACGCGATGCGCTCCGCACCGAACCCCGGCAAGAGGAGTATCCCCGCGGCGAGGACCGCGACGCCCCCGATCCGCGCCGACAGGGCACGGCCCGCGCCTTCGCTAGAATGGAGGACTGGCTCGAAGGCTACGCTGGCCAGCTCGAAACTGCCTGCCACAGCCAGTGGAATGAGAATCCCGGCGCCTCTTGCGAAGGTCTCGCCGCCGATGAGCCTGAGAAGGTCGGCACCCAGAAAATACGCCAGCAGGGTCGTGGCTAGGCCAGCCACTGCCGCGATGGAGCTTGTCTGAAGCGCAAGGCGTCTGAAGACTTCGGTGCTGGCCGCAACTTTCACATGCGCGACCTCGGCATAGACCGAGCGGGTCAGCAGGGCAGACAGTTTCGCCATTGCCTGGGTCAGTTGATTGGCCAGACGATAAAGGCCCGCTGCGCTCGTTCCTACCAGGCCGCCGACCAGAAGCAGCGGCCCTTGGCGAAGCAGGGCATCGATCGTTCCGCCTGCGTGGGTCATCACGGAAAAGCGGACCAGTCCCGGATTGTCGGCGAGGGTCTGTCTCCAACTGCGCATGTGGCTCCATCTTACCGCTTCCGGGCACAGGTGGCGGGCCATCGCCCAGTACAGGGCGGCTTCGAGGAGATCGATGAATGCCCACGCGAAGAGGTATCGCGCTACCGTCGGGCCCAGCCACCAGATCAGCAATGCGGCGGTCAGTCTGCCGATCGGCACAACAGCTTCGACGTAAACCGCCTTGTCAAACCGGTTGAGGGCCCTGACGATCCCGGTCGGCGTGGAAACGAGCGCCCACAACATGGCGCAGGAAAACCAGAATGCCGTGTCGATGTAGGCAGGATTGAGCGCCAGCGTCGTAGCAAAGCCGTATATGGTGATGAAGGCGATGACACAGCCAAGCATTGCGCCTGCGGCGTCCATGAGCCCGCAAGCCATGGCAAGCCGTCCGAACCGGTTCCAGTCCTTGCGGTGAACGAACTCGGCGCCGTACCTGATCACCACACGCCATGTCTCGAAACCGGCCAGGGCAATCAATGCCTGAGCCGTGCCGAAAATCAGCGAAAAATGGCCGAAATCCTTCAGTCCCAAGGAACGGGTCAGGATTGCGAGATAGGCAATTCCGCAAACCGCGCTGAAGCCCTTGCCGCCCAGAAGCCAAGCCGTGTTGGCCAAGATTCGACTGAGAGGACTCCTAGTTCGAACCTCGGCGGTACTTGCTGTCATGGACGCTCATCTGAACGATAAGTCGCCATTCTGCAACTGGATCGCCGCTCCATCTGCCGCTCGGGGCGCCCGATCGGATTGGACACTTTGCTCGATGATGTCCGCCGCCCGTACGATCGGATCGACGGATGACAGGCTCGGTCTTCCGCGTTCATCCCACGCCAGGCCTTCCAGAGTGGCCTGCGCGCGTTTCATCTGTGCAGCCTTGAACCGGGCATGATCCCGAAAGGCCCGTGCGATCGCCCCGGGGATGTCGCATTCAGGCGCAACGACCTCGCCGAATTGCCACATCGCGAAATCGGCGCTGCCTTGCCATGCCACGTCGTGCGCGTTCACGAACAGGCACGGGCGGGGCTGGACGAGGAATTCATAAACCTGGCTGCTCACGTCTCCCAGGTACAGATCGGCCCCCAAGGTATACGTCATGTCTATCGACTGGCGCGAACCAAGATCGACGATGACCCGGCCCGGTTCTGCCAAGGCTTCCCAGTGTTTGCGTCGCGTCTCATCCCAGTGTGCTGCCAGGCGAACGTGCGGTGCAACGACAAGGTTGTAGCGATCGTCGCGCAGGATGGCCTCGACCAGACGATGAACGAAATCCCCTGCCGACGATAACCTGGTATTGAAATGCGGGTTATACAGAACGACCGGCCTGTCATCATGGAACAGCCGGGATCGTCTCGCCTGCATCTGGAGGCTTGCAGACACTTTGATTGGGCCTACGGCGTCGCAATTGTCCGGGCGGACCAGCCCCTCCGCCAGCAGCCTTTCCCTGTCCTTCTCGCCCGCCACCAGGACGCGATCGAAGTATCGGAAGCGCTTCTCAAATCCGACGGCGCGATCGCCGGCGCCGTGCGGGATATGGATGATGCTCGGGCATCGGCCAGGCAAGCGTTTCAAAAGGGTGGACGTGCGCTCGGCGCAGAGGATGGCGTCTCCGGCCCGAATTCGGTTCGCCCAGATCAGCAGGCGCGTGATCTTGTCCATACTCTGGGGCACGCGCCAACCGAATGGAGCGGGCAGGTCCATGCTCACGATTCTGGGCGGGGGAAACCCCAGGCTGGACGCGAGGTGCTCGATTTCGTCAGCTTCGTCAGCTTGTGGAACGAAGACCGAAACTTCGAAGGTTCCGCGGCGCTGCAGTTCGAATACCACAGGCAGGAAATGGGCGAATTGGTGTCGCCCGCCGATGGCCGGCACGTTCAAGCGCGGTTTCACTTCGATAAGACCTGGCGGTGCTGGAATTGAGGCGAAGATGCGATCGAACTGGCGAGGATCTTCCGGGGCCCGCGAATGTTCACGTGTCCATAGGCGCGGCATATGCGTCTTGATGCGAGTTCAGAGTCGCCTGCCATATTTCCCCTGATCAGTCGCATGCCTTGGCCAGAAACCTCTACCGCTTAAGCAGTTGGAGTCGCCGTTGTCCACTAATCCAGCCTGCGGTAGGCGGACGATTGGCGGAAATTTCCCGCTGACGGTGACAGCGAAGTGGGGCGCTACCTCCACAATATCATAAGCGTCGCGCGGATCGTCTGCCATGACGGTCGACCAAGTGCAGGTGCCACGGTGGGGCGCCGCGAAAGTCTTACCGCCGAGCCGGGCGGGAACATCGCGAATTAGCCAAAATGTCAGGAAAAGTGGATGCCCCGCGAGGATTCGAACCTCGATAGACGGAATCAGAATCCGTAGTCTTACCATTAGACGACGGGGCAACGAGGGGGCGCCTCTAGCTTGCAGGTCCGGAAGGGTCAAGACCTCAATTCAAGGAAATTTTCGGTCGGGCCTATTTGCCGGTGAACTGCGGCGGGCGCTTTTCGAGGAAAGCATCGATGGCTTCCTCGTAGTCGGCCGTTTCATGGGCGAGCGCCTGCATCGCTGCGGACATTTCCAGTACTTCGTTGAGGCGCATGTTCTGTGCATCGGTAAGCAGGCGCTTGGCCAGACGCAGCGATCGGGCCGGGTTTGCCGCGATCTTCCCGGCCAGCGCCATGGCCTCATCCATCAGGGATTCATGCGGGACGACGCGCGAAACGAGGCCCATCGCCTTGGCACTGTGCGCATCGAGCGTCTCGCCGGTGAAAAGCAGTTCGGCGGCATTGGCGAAGCCGACCGCGCGGGGCAGTGCCCAGGCACCGCCATCGCCCGGGATCAGGCCCATCTTGATGAACCCGGCAGAAAATCGCGCCTTTTCCGAGGCAATGCGCATATCGCAAAAGCACGCAAGGTCGTTGCCGAGGCCAATGGCGAAGCCGTTGACCGCGGCGATCATCGGGACCTCGCAGTCCTGGAAGGCGCGCGGAATGCGCTGCACGCCGCGGCGGTAATTGACGCGGGTGGCGGTGGGCGAATCGAGCCGGCCGATGCCCTTGCGGTCCTTCATTGCCTGCAGGTTGCCACCGGCCGAGAAGGCCTTGCCCGCGCCAGTGAGGATGCCGACGCTGATGTTATCGTCGGATCCCAGGTCCTCCAGCGCGGCGACGAAATCTGCGCAGTCCTCCAGCTCGCCGATCGCATTGAGCCTGTCGGGACGGTTCAAGGTCAGTACGGCAATGCGTCCTTTCTTCTCGATCTTGACGAAATCGCCCATGTTCAATCCTCTGCTCGTCGAATGCGGCACCCGAGCCCCATCGTCCGGTCGCGATGTTGGCAGAAGCGCGTGCTGCGCGCGATACCCCTTCTCGAAGCGCATCGCCTGTCGGAAGCATCCCTGGACAGGCCGGTCAGCGTGCCGGAGGCTGGCCCAGATCTGCCCGCGGCGACTGCCTCGGGGAAGCTCTCTTGCCCCTTTGGTTACGGCACGTTAGCATTGGCGTCAGGTGCCCGCCGGTTTGGCGGGAAGATATGAACGAGATTTGATACCATGGCGGAGCAAGATCCGCCGGCCGCGAAAGTCAAAGTGTCGGGTCGCCCGGGAAGGCGGCGAAAGGGACGTAAGGGCAAGTCACGCCCGAAAGTCGCCGGCACGGCCAAGGGGAAGGTGCGCCCACCGAGCGCACGCCAGCCCGAGGCAGGCGCAGCGCCGCGCGAAGAGAACGACAAGAACGAGCAGGCGTCATTGCGTCGGCAAACGGTGCGGCAGGTTTCCCAAAAGCCTCATCTCCAGCGTGCGTCCGGTCCCCGACCGGGCGGCGGGCGCCAGTCCTATGCCGCCATCGATCTGGGGACGAACAACTGCCGCCTGCTGATCGCCCGTCCTTCGGGCGAGAACTTCACCGTGATCGATGCCTTCAGCCGCGTCGTTCGCCTCGGTGAGGGGCTGGCCCAGTCCGGCCGGCTCTCCGACGAGGCGATGGACCGGACTCTGGCGGCCCTGCGCGTCTGTGCCGACAAGCTCATGCGGCGCAACGTCTATCTCGCGCGTTCGGTCGCCACCGAGGCCTGCCGCCGTGCCGAGAACGGGCCGGAATTCATCGAGCGGGTGCGTGAGGAGACCGGCATCGCCCTCGACATCATCAGCGCGCGCGAGGAAGCGCGGCTGGCGGTGCTGGGCTGCCATGTCCTGCTTGAATCGGGGCTGGGCCCGGCGATGATCTTTGACATCGGCGGCGGCTCGACCGAGCTTGTCCTGATCGAGAGCACCGGCACCGTGCCGCGCATTCTGGACTGGCAGAGCGTGCCCTGGGGCGTTGTCTCGCTGAGCGAGAGCTGTGGCCCGGAAGGCACGAGCGAGGCCGATCGGCTCAACCGCTATCGGCATATGCACGGCCTTGTGGCCGAGAGCTTCGCCGGATTTTCCGAGCGCATCTCGGGCGCGCGCAAGTCGGTTGCGGGTAGCGGAGAACTGCGCCTGCTGGGTACCAGCGGTACCGTGACGACGCTGGCGAGCGTGCACCTGCAACTGCCGCAGTACGACCGGCGAATGGTCGATGGCCTGATCGTCCCGGCCGAATCGATGCGCGAGATCAGCACGCGCCTTTCGACCATGGCCGTCGAGGATCGCCGCGAGCTTAACTGCATTGGCCGTGAGCGTGCCGATCTCGTCGTTGCGGGCTGCGCCATTCTCGAGGCTATCCTCGATCTCTGGCCGGCGGCACGCCTGGGCGTCGCCGATCGCGGCATTCGCGAAGGCATCCTGCGCAGCCTGATTGCATCCAATGGTCATGGCGGCCCCCACGCGGGGCAGGTCATTGCCGCAAGTGAAGGAAACGTACAGCAAGTGGAAACCGGTCGATGAGCCGTTCGGGACGCGATCCGGGCGAAAAGCTGCGTACGGCGAAGAAGCGCTCGACGAGTTCGGCACGCTGGCTGCAGCGCCAGATCAACGATCCGTACGTCAAGAAGGCGAAGGCCGACGGCTATCGCAGCCGTGCGGCCTACAAGCTGATCGAGCTCGACGAGAAGTTCGGCCTGTTCAAGGGGGTGACCCGCGCGGTCGACCTCGGCATCGCGCCGGGCGGATGGAGCCAGGTGCTGCGGCTCAAGTGCCCCAAGGCCAAGGTCGTGGGCATCGACCTCCTGCCCACCGATCCGATCGAGGGCGTGACGATCTTCCAGATGGACTTCATGGCCGACGAGGCCCCGGCGGCGCTGGAAGGTGCGCTGGACGGCGCGCCGGAACTGGTCCTGTCCGACATGGCGGCCAACACTGTCGGTCACAAGCAGACCGATCACCTGCGCACGATGGGGCTGGTCGAGACGGCAGCCGACTTCGCGATCCAGACGCTGGCGCCCGGCGGCACTTTCGTCGCCAAGGTCCTCGCAGGCGGTACCGATACTGAGTTGCTCAACCTGCTCAAGCGCCACTTCACCAGCGTCAAGCATGCCAAGCCGCCGGCAAGCCGCAAGGATTCGTCCGAGTGGTACGTCATCGCCAAGGGCTTCAAGGGCTAAGGCGGCCCCCTCTCGTCATCCCCGCGACCGCGGATACCCTGCCGTTCTGCGGGAGCCCGGCAAGGCAGCGAGCCTCCGGATCAGGTCCGGGGGGCGACGGTTGTGAGGATGAGGGGCAGTCTCACCGCAATCACTGCGAGGCGCGCCCGGTTAGGCGCTGCCGTGTTCGTTAGCTGATTTTCCGGAGTCCAAAGACGGAAACGGCCCGAAGGCGACTCGGTGACGCCTGCGGACCGCTTCCTGCCGGCAATGCCGGATTCGTCAAATTTGGGATTATTCGGCTGCTGCTGCTTCGCCTTCCGCGGGAGCAGCGGCTTCCGCGCCTTCTGCCGGAGCGGCAGCGGCGTCACCCGCGGCCGGAGCTGCCTCGGCGGCGGGGGCTGCGGGCAGCGGCAGGTTCGAGCCCTGCGTGTTCAGATAGGCGATGAGGTTCGCGCGGTCTTCCGGCTTGGAAAGGCCCGCGAAGGTCATCTTGGTGCCCGGCGCGAAGGCCTTGGGGCTCTTCAGCCAGTCGTTGAGCTTGTCGAAGTCCCACTCGCCGCCCACGCTCTTGAGCGCATCGGAGAATGCGAAACCGCCGACGCCTTTGCCGATGGCTTCGCCTACCACGCCGTGAAGGTTCGGGCCGATGCCGTTGGCACCGCCGGCATTGACCGTGTGGCACGAAGCGCACTTGGCGAAAGTCGCTTCACCCTTGGCGACATCGGCGCTGGCCAGAAGCGTTGCGATCGGCACTTCGCCGCCGCCTTCGCCTTCTTCCTGCACGCCCTCGATGGCGTATCCCATCGTCTCGGGACGATGCGGTTTGTCAGCCTTGAAATAGTGCGAGCTGATGGTCGTCAGGCCGAGCCCAACGATGCCTGCGAACAGCGTCCAGCCTGCAATGGTATTGAAACGATCGTCCATTCGAAGTTGCCCCGCCGGTGAATCTAGCCCATTCGGTTGCGCTGCGCTCTAGTGGCGGGCGTTGCTTAGTGCAAGAGCCATTGCGGATATCGCAGTTGCAGCCTAATCGCGCAGGCACCATGCATTCCTATCCCAAACCCGCCCTCGCCCTCGTGGCAGAGATGGAAGCCGCAGCGGCTTCGGACCCTTCGCGCGCCATGGCCCTGCAGGGCGCACCGGGCTGCAACGGACATCGTGCCGCCCTCGAATTCGACCCCGATTGCCTGCCGCTGCCCTGCTTTTCCTTCGAGGATGCGCTCGATGCGGTGAAGGAAGGAAAGGCCGAGCGGGCGATCATCCCGATCGAGAATTCGCAGCACGGGCGCGTCGCGGATATCCACTTCCTGCTGCCGGAAAGCGGGCTTTCTATCGTCGGCGAGTACTTCATGCCGATCCATCATGCGCTGATGGCGCTGGGCGACGGGCCCTTCAAGGCGGCCTACAGCCACCCGCAGGCGCTTGGGCAGTCGCGGCATTACCTGCGCGAGCGCGGGATCGTGCCGATGTCCTATGCCGATACGGCCGGTGCGGCCGCCTTCGTGCGCGAGCAGGGCGATGTGACCGCTTGCGCCGTGGCGCCCAAGCTGGCCGCCGAGCTCTATGGCCTCAAGATCATCGAGCAGAACGTCGAGGACGCTGAGGACAACACCACGCGATTCGTCGTGCTGGCGAAGGAACCGCTCGATCCGTTCTACCTCCAGGGCGAAACGGCGATGACGACCTTCATCTTCGAGGTGAAGAACATTCCTGCCGCGCTCTACAAGGCGCTGGGCGGCTTCGCCACGAACGGCGTCAACATGACCAAGCTGGAAAGCTACCAGATCGGGGCAAGCTTCGCCGCCACCACGTTCTATGCGGACATCGAAGGCGTACCGGGCGATCCGCGCGTCGACATGGCACTGCAGGAACTCGCCTTCCACTGCAAGTACGTGCGCCCGCTCGGCAGCTACCGGCAGGCCCGCGCGCGCGGCTGATCCTGCGCCGGTTGCGCCTGCGGCCAGTCGGATCGCGGTGCGGACTGAAAAATCGGGAATTTTCAGGTCCGCTTGCAGCATTATCACGAGGGCTACCGCTTGCGCGGCAGGGCGGCCCATGCCAATCAGGCCGACGTGACGGTTGGTGGGCCTCAGATTGCCGGTGCGGCCGCTGCCCGGGACGCCGCGAGCGACTGGGAGGCCGTGCGCGCCGCGTCCGACATCCAGTTCGCGCCGCTTCCCCCGATGCAGCAACCTCCCGTTTCCGAAGTGCCGGGCTGGCTGCGCGCCCTTTCCAGGCTGATGGAAGCCATCTTTGAACCCATCGGGCGCCTGCTGGGCATGTCCTGGCCGGTGTTCCAGTACGTCCTGATTGCACTGGCGGCGGCGATGGCGCTGTTGCTGCTCTGGCGGATTTTCGGTCCGGCCATGGCGGCCTGGCGCAATCGGCGCGGGCAGGAGGACGAAGCGGTCTGGGCGCCGAGCAGGGCCGAGGCGACTGCCCTGCTCGAGGATGCCGACCGGCTCGCCGCGCAAGGGCGCTTCGGTGAAGCCGCGCACCTCCTGCTCCAGCGCAGCGTCCACCAGATCAACCAGGCCCGGCCCGACTGGCTGATCCCGGCCAGCACCGCGCGCGAGATTTCCGTCCTGCCGATGTTGCCCGAGAGCGGTCGCCGCGCCTTCGCGACCATTGCCGACCGGGTGGAGCGCAGTCTGTTCGCCCTGCGCGACCTCGATGCGCAGGACTGGACGGCAGCCCGCGCCGCCTATGCCGATTTCGCCCGGCTGGAGCTGCGCGCATGAGCGGGGTCGCATTCGGTACGGGCCCGGTGGCCGGCACTGCCATACCCGTTGGCGCCAATCCGTTTTCCCGCCGCGCCGTCGTGGGCATCGTGCTCATCGGCTCGGCCCTGTTCATCGCGCTGCTGTGGATGATCGGGACCGGCAACGGCATGGGCACCGGCAACGACGGGCAGGCCCATGCGGCGGGCAAGGGCCTGAATGGCTATGCGGCCGTGGCCGACTTCCTCGACCGGCGTGGGTTTGCCGTGCGCAAGGTGAAGAACGAGGGCGCGCTTGCGAAGAAGGGGCTGCTGGTCCTGACCCCGCCGGCATTTGCCGAGGGTGAGGAGATCGACCGCATCGTCAGTGCCCGGCGCTACATCGGGCCGACGCTGGTGATCACGCCCAAGTGGATGGCAGGCCCCGTGGATCGCCAGCAGAAGGGCGCCCGGCGCGGCTGGGTTCGGATCATGGGAGCCTCGGGCCCCAATTGGCAGGGCTTTCTCGACGATGTCGGCGTCACCCTGTCGCCGATGGGCAAGGCCGGCGCGCCGGCGCGCTGGCATGGCATGGGCCTCGGCGGCGTGCTGCCCGAAGGCAAGCAGGTGCTTTCCGGGCAGGGTGAGCGGCTGGTCCCGCTGGTGGAAGGGCAGGATGGCCGGATCCTCGCGGCCATGCTCGACGACGGCGGCTACTATCCGGAGCTGGAAGACCACGCGCTTGCGCCGATGAAGACCGAGGTAGAGGACGACGACCTCTATCCGTTGGTGCTGGTGTTCGAACCGGACCTGCTCGACAATTACGGCATGGCGCGCCTGGAAAATGCGCGCCTTGCCGAGGCGCTGGTCCGGGCCGGCGGGATTTCGCCGGGCGATCCGGTGATCTTCGACATGACACTCAATGGCTTTGGCCAGTCGCGCAACCTGCTCACGCTCGCTTTCACGCCGCCGTTTCTTGCCGCCACCCTGTGCCTGCTGCTGGCCGCGACCATGATCGGCTGGCGCGCCTTCCTGCGCTTCGGGCCGCCAGCGAGCACGGAGCGGGCGATCGCTTTCGGCAAGCGGGCCCTCGTCAGCAATTCTGCCGGCCTTGTGCGCCGCGCCCGGCGCCTGCACCTGCTCGGCGGCCCCTATGCCGACCGTATCCGCGAGCGTCTCGTGCGTGGGCTTGGCCTGCCGCGCTACCTCGATACCGTTCACGCCGAAGAGGCCATCGACCGCGCCCTTGCCGCGCGCGATCCCGAGGCCGAACCCTTTTCCGTTCTTGCCGCGCGCCTCAAGCGGGCGCGCAAGGCCCCTGACCTCCTGAAAGCCGCGCGCGAACTCCATGCGCTCGAAAGGAAGCTGATCCGATGAGTGAGACCGAAACCCTCAGCCTGTCCGAAGTCGCGCATATCGCCGATGCGATACGCGAACAGGTCGGCAAGGCCATCGTCGGCCAGGTCGGGACCGTCGACCATATGCTGATCGCGCTGATGGCGCGTGGCCACGTCCTGCTCGAGGGCCCGCCGGGAACGGCGAAGACGTTCCTCGCCCAGTGCTTCGCGGCGACGCTGGGGCTGGACTTCGGACGGATACAGTTCACGCCGGACCTGATGCCGGGCGACATCCTCGGCTCCAACCTGTTCAACTTCCAGACCAGCCAGTTCACCCTCACCCACGGGCCGATCTTCTGCGACCTGCTGCTGGCCGACGAAATCAATCGCACTCCGCCCAAGACGCAGGCGGCCCTGCTCGAGGCGATGCAGGAGCGCCGCGTCACGCTGGACGGTGCCGCCCATGCCCTGCCGCCGCATTTCATGGTTGTCGCCACGCAGAACCCGATCGAGAGCCAGGGCGTCTATCCGCTGCCCGAGGCCCAGCTCGACCGCTTCCTGTTCAAGCTGTTGGTCGACTATCCCAGTGCCGAGGAGGAAATCCGCATCGTCGCGCGCTATGGCGAGAATCGCGGCGCGCTTTCGCCCGCGGAATTGGGCATCGAGGCCGTCGCATCGCCGCAGGTGCTTTCCGCCGCGACCCGCGCCGTGGCAGGTGTGACCCTCGCCGATAGCGTGACCGACTACATCGTGCGGCTCGTGCGCGCCACGCGTGACAGCGCCGACCTTGCCTGCGGGGCGAGCCCGCGTGCGGCAGTGCTGCTGGCCGGTGCGGCCCGCGCCCGCGCCGCGCTGGACGGCCGCGACTACGTGGTGCCGGACGACGTGAAGGCACTGGCGACCGGCGTGCTGCGCCACCGCCTGCTGCTCAGCCCCGCAGCGGAGATCGAGGGCAAGCAGGTCGAGGCGCTTGTCGCCCAGCTCGTCGAACAGACCGAGGCGCCGCGCTGAACCGATGAGCACGCGGCTCGCCCCGATCGTTCCGACCGCGCGCGCCGTGGTGCTGCTGGCGCTTGGCGCGCCGGTGGCGCTTGTCATCGGTGCAACGCAGCCCGGCGCGTGGGTCATCGCGCCGCTGTTCGGGCTTGTGGTGCTGGTGCTGATCGTTGTCGACGGACTGTTGGGCGGGCGCCTCGAAGACTTGCAGGTGACCGTGCCCGGCGATGCCGAAGTTGGCGCCGAGACGCGGTTTTCAGCCCGGGCCTTGCTCCATGCCGGAAGGCCCTCGGCGGTCGAGATCGCGCTGGAATGCGATCCCCGGCTGTCGCCCGGCGGACGTTGCCAGTTTGCACTGCACCGCCGGGACGAAGACTGGCAAGGGCAGGTGCAGGTCAGCCCTTCGCGTCGGGGTACCGGCCGGGTCACGCGGTGCTGGCTGCGTTGGACCGGGCCACTGGGACTGGGTGCGCGGCAATTGCTGGGCGATCTCGATGAACAGGTCCGCGTCTGGCCGAACATCGCCGCCGTGCGTTCACCGGCCCTGCAGACCTTCCTCAAGGATGCGCAATACGGCCTCATTGCGCGGCGCATTCGCGGTGAGGGCACGCAGTTCGAATCGCTGGCCGAGTACGAGCCTGGAATGGATCGCCGCCGCATCGACTGGAAGGCCTCGGCCCGCCACGTCCATCTCTACGCCAAGGAATTCGAGACAGAGCGCAACAACCAGATCGTCTTCGCCTTCGATTGCGGGCAGGCGATGTGCGAGCCGATCGCCGGGATGCCCCGGCTCGACCGGGCTGTCTCCGCCGCGCTGGCGACTGCCTACGTCGCGCTCAAGGGTGGGGACCGGGTATCGCTGTTCGGCTTTGCCTCCCGCCCCGAAGTCTCGACACCCTTCATCACTGCCTCGCGCGACTTTCACCGGCTGCAGCGGGCCGCCGCCGGACTTGAGTACCGCGCCGAGGAGCCCAATTTCACGCTGGCGCTGGCGACCCTTGCCAACCGGTTGCAGCGGCGCTCGCTCATCGTCGTGTTCAGCGACTTTTCCGACCCGACCAGTGCCGAACTCATGATCGAGAGCATCGGCCGCCTCGTTTCGCGGCACGTCGTCCTCTTCGTGACGATGGAGGACGAGGAGCTAGAGGAAATGTCCGCCGCGCCGCCCGAGGATCTCGAGGTGCTCTCGATGGCCGTTTCCGCCGACCTGCTGTTGCGCCAGCGCGCGCTCGTCACCCGCCGCCTGCAGCAGATCGGCGTCGACGTCATCGAGGCGCGCTACGACCGGATCGGCACCCGCCTGCTCGACGCCTACCTTGCCATCAAGCGTTCCGGAGCGATCGGATGACCGCGACCCTCGATGCCATCGAAAGCGCCGCCCTGCGTTCGGACCGCTTCCGGCTTGAACGCGAGGCGGACTGGCAGCGGCTCGAGGCCATCGTCACACGCATGGAAAAGGGGCGGATCAGGGGTATTCCCGACGAGGACCTGCTGGCGCTTCCGGGCCTCTACCGCACCGTCGCTTCCAGCCTGTCGATCGCGCGTGAGACCTCGCTCGATGCGGCGACGCTCGCCTATCTCGAAGCGCTGGTCCAGCGCGCGTGGTTCGTCGTTTACGGGCCACGCACGAGCCTGTGGGAATGGTTCAGCGGGTTCCTCGGCGGCGGCTGGAGTGCGGCGGTGCGGGCGATCTGGGTCGATATTCTCATCGCCCTTACGGTGATGGTCGCAGGCACGGCGGTCGGCTGGCTGCTCGTCTCGCACGATCCGGAATGGTATTTCGCGCTGGTGCCCAAGCAGTTCGGCGACACGCGCGTGCCCGGGGCCAGTGCCGAAGTGCTCAAGGCCACGATCTTCGGCAATTCCGGGCAAAGCGGGATGAGCGTGTTCGCCGCCCAGCTTTTCAGCAACAATGCGCAGGTCTCCATCCTTGCCTTCGCGCTCGGCTTTGCTTTCGGCGTACCCTCGCTGCTGCTGCTGGTGCACAACATGGCCGTGCTGGGTGCGATGCTCTGGCTCTACAGCGGGGCGGGGCTGACCCTCGATTTCGCCGGGTGGATCGCGGTCCACGGCACGACCGAGATCTTCGCGATCCTGCTGGCCGGGGCGGCGGGGCTGCACATCGGACGTTCGCTGGCATTCCCGGGCCGCAAGCCGGTGTTGCAGGCCACCGCGCAGGCCGGACGCCGCGCCGCGCTGGTCATGACCGGCGTCGTGCTCATGCTCGTCGTGGCAGCCCTGCTCGAAGGCTTTGCGCGCCAGCTTGTCGATGAGACGGCAGGGCGCTTCGCCATCGGCGGATCGATGCTGGCGATCTGGCTCGGTTATTTCTTCGCCTTTCGCGGCAATGACGGCCACGCGGCGAGCCGGGACGCTTCGCGATGAGCGCGATACCGACCCGTCTGCGCCGATCCTCGCGCGACCGTGTGCTGGTCACGCCCGAGGGGATCGCCTTGCCGGTTACCGTGGCCAGCCGCGGGGCGCGGGCCGGGGCGCTGATGCTCGACCTCGTTCTCATCTTCCTGCTGATCCTGGGTTCGACGATGGCGCTGTTCTCGATCGCCGGCGGGGCATCGGCGTTCATGCGCGAGATCGAGAGCGACACGGCTGCAGGGCATGTCCTGCAGTTCATCTTCATCGTCTGGATCGTGGTCCTGTTCCTGTTCCGCAACGCCTACTTCCTGTTCTTCGAACTCGGCCCGCGCGGCGCGACGCCGGGCAAGCGCATGGCGGGTATCCGTATTGCCGCGCGCGATGGCGGGCGGCTTTCGGCGGAAATGGTCATCGCCCGCAATCTCCTGCGCGATGTCGAGCTGTTCCTGCCGCTGGTCTTTCTCGCGTCCGCGGGCGTGGACAGCGGGGCGGCGTGGCTGGCCGCGACCGGCTGGTTCCTGATCTTCATGCTGTTTCCGATGTTCAACCGCGACGGCCTGCGCGCCGGGGACATCATCGCCGGAAGCTGGGTGCTCGAACGGCCGCGGCGGAAACTGGAGGCGGCCATGACGGTCGCCCGCGGCGCGGAGCCTGCCGTCGCAGCGGCGCAGCGCAAGTACCACTTCGAGGAGGCGGAGCTGTCGGTCTACGGAGAGTACGAGCTTCAGGCGCTGGAACGCGTGCTGCGCGACAAGCGGCATCAGTCCGTCGAATCGGTCTACCAGACGATCGCCGCGAAGATCGGCCGCAATGACGGCTGGAACGACGAACGCCGGTTCCTTGAGGCCTATTACACCCAGTTGCGTGCGCGGCTGGAGGCCGGCATGCGCATGGGGCGGCGCAAGGCCGACAAGTTCTCGGACGAAGGCTGAGGATCGAAACCCTGAGGATCGAGCCGGATGACCGTCGGGCGATCGGGTTCTGGCCCTGCTCGCAGTGGCGCACGAGCGCGGCTACATCCGCGTCAGCCCGGAGACCGGCAAACCAGAAGCCTTTCGCGTCGCAAAGACTTGCGCCCAATTGGGTACAATTGACGGGCGCGGGCAAGTGAACCAGGGAATGGCGATGGACTTGAGACTCGCCACGCCGGCCGATGCCGCAGCCCTTGCCGATCTTGGCGCGCGCAGCTTCGTGGAGAAGTTCGGGTACCTCTACCGGCCAGAGGATCTCTCTGCTTTTCTGGCTGAATCCCATTCCGAGGATGTCGTTGCGGCGCAGATTGCCGATCCGAAAATGCGGATCATGCTGGCGGTCGACGGGGCCCGTCTGCTGGGGTTCTGCAAGATTGTCATGGCCTGCGCCTGGCCGGACCATGCCCGTGGCAGCAAGGCGATCGAGCTCAAGCAGCTTTACACCGATCCCGAAGCGACAGGGCAGGGCATCGGCGCAAGGCTGATGGCCTGGGCGATGGACGAGGCGCGCGATTTCGGCGCGGACGAAGTCCAGCTATCGGTGTGGAGCGAGAACTTCGGCGCGCACAGGTTCTATGCGCGACAAGGCTTCGAAAAGGTCGCCGACATTCATTTCATGGTCGGGGAACAGCGCGACGAGGAGTTTCTCTACGCGCGCCTGCTGCAGGGCTGACCCTCAAAGGCGCTCTACCCGAACCATTTCCAGCGCCAGAACATCAGCAATTGCATCAGCAGGATCGCCACGCACATGGCGACGACCAGCCAGAAGGCGTGCGGGTCCGATGCACCGGGCATCCCGCCGACGTTGATGCCGAGCAGCCCGGTCACGAAGCCGAGCGGCAGGAAGATCGCCGCGACGATGGTCAGCAGGTAGCTGGTGCGGTTGGACTGGGCGACGGCGCGGGCGCGCAGGTCATCCTGCAGGACTACCGCGCTTTCCTTGCTGATGTCGAGATCGTCGATGTACCTGCGCATGCGGTCGATCGTCTCGGCGATCTCGCGGCGGTCGTGATCCTCGAACCAGGCCGGGGCATCGCGCGAGATGCGCTCCAGCGCGACGTGCTGCGGCGACATGTGGCGCTTGAGGGCAAGGCAATTGCGCCGGATCGTCGAGATCTTGTCGAGCATGCTTTCCGGATCGTCGTCGGGATCGGTGTCCTCGAGCTGGTCGATCACCTCGTTCATGTCGACGATGGAGCGGTTCATGCGGGCAATCATGTGCTCGACCAGCGAAGTGATGGCAGCGCCGGCATCGACCGGGCCGTGCCCGTCGTCGAGGTCGTGCATGATCGAATGCGGCGTCTGCAGCGGCCGCCGACGCAGCGTGATCAGCCGCTGCCCATCGCACCAGACCTGCATCGAGACCATGTCTTCCGGTTCCGCGCCGGGGTTGAAGTTGATCCCGCGCAGCGTCGCCACCAGCGCGCCGCGTTCGCTGAAGGCGCGCGGACGGGTGTCCTCGCTGGTCAGCAGTTCGGCGGTCGGCTCGGGCAGGCCCAGCGAATGCTCCAGCCAATCGGCCACGCCCGGACGGTCGCGCCGCAAGTGCATCCACAGGACCTCGCCGGGCATGCCCGGCTGCCATGCGTTCGCCTCTTCCCAGGTGACGGGACGGGCGCCGCCGCGACCGTCGAGGACGCGTCCGAACAGCAGGGGCGTTTCGGCTTCGAGGTCGTCGGTCATGGTGTCGTCGAGCATCTGCGGTGCATGCCCGAAAATCCGCACGGGCAAAAGAGCGCCCTCGAATCCGCGGCTTGGGCCGGCAGAATGCAAACGTGCTTCAAACCGTCACGCCAAGCGCCTATAGGAGCGGCCATGTCTTCCATTCGACCCTGGCGCGATATCGAGCGCCGCAAGAGCCGCCAGATCATGGTCGGCAGCGTTCCCGTCGGCGGCGATGCCCCGATCACCGTGCAAACCATGACCAATACCCCGACCTCGGACGCGCGCGCGACGATCGACCAGATCCGCCGCTGCGAGGACGCGGGCGCCGATCTCATCCGGGTCTCGTGTCCCGATGTCGAGAGCACCGCGGCTTTCCGCGAAATCGCCCGCGTAGCGCAGGTTCCGCTGATCGCGGACATCCATTTCCACTACAAGCGTGCGCTCGAGGCGGCGGATGCCGGCGCGGCCTGCCTGCGCATCAATCCGGGCAACATCGGTTCGGACGAGCGCGTTGCCGAAGTCGTGCGTGCGGCCAAGGCGAACGGCTGCGCCATCCGCATCGGCGTGAACGCGGGCAGCCTCGAGAAAGACCTGCTCGAAAAGTACGGTGAGCCGTGTCCCGAAGCGCTCGTCGAATCGGCGCTCGATCACATCAAGTTGCTGCAGGACCACGACTTCCACGACTACAAGGTGGCGGTGAAGGCTTCCGACGTGTTCCTTGCGGTCGCCGCCTACCAGGGACTGGCCGATGCAGTGGACTGTCCGCTGCACCTCGGCATTACCGAGGCCGGTGGCCTGATCGGCGGTACCGTGAAGTCGGCCATCGGCATCGGCAACCTGCTCTGGGCCGGTATCGGTGACACCTTGCGCGTCTCCCTCTCGGCCGAGCCGGAAGAGGAAGTGCGCGTCGGCTTCGAGATCCTCAAGGCACTCGGCCTGCGCACCCGCGGCGTACGCGTCGTTTCGTGCCCGTCCTGTGCGCGGCAGGGCTTCGACGTGATCCGCACGGTCGAAGCGCTCGAAGCGCGCCTGCAACACATCAAGACGCCGCTCTCGCTTTCCGTGCTGGGCTGCGTGGTCAACGGCCCGGGCGAAGCGCGCGAGACCGACATCGGCATTACCGGCGGCGGCAACGGCAAGCACATGGTCTATCTCTCCGGGGTGACCGACCATCACGTGCAGAGCGACGACATGCTCGACCACATCGTTTCGCTGGTGGAAGCCAAGGCGGCAGAGATCGAGGCTGCCGAGGCGCAGGCCCAGGCCGCCGAGTAGTAGCTGCCGCTTCGCTTCGCCGCGCGCTTTACGCCGGTTTAAGCCTTTGACGCATAGCCTGCGGGCCATGCGCAAGGGACCGATCATCCTACTCGTCGGGACGGCAGCCGTCGTCGGCTGGATCGCGCCTGGACTGGAGGCCGGCAATGGCCGGCGTCCTGCCGCCAGCGTGGACCCGGTCGAGGCGGCTACACGGCAGGTCCGGCAGGATCGCCGCGAGGCATGGCTGGCCGGAGAGACCGTGCTGCCCAGAGAAGCTGACGGTCATTTCTACGCCGATGCCATGGTCGGCAATGCGCGTATGCACTTTCTCGTCGATACCGGTGCCAGCATCGTCGCTCTGACCGGCGCCGATGCGCAGGCGATTGGGCTCGAATGGAACGATTCGGATATCGTCGGTGTCGGGCGCGGCGCCGGCGGTCCGGTCTATGGCGTGCCGGTCCGGCTGGAACGCCTCGAACTGGGCGGGTTCGAAGCCAGGGACGTAGAGGCGGCGATCATTCCCGAGGGGCTCGACGTTTCCCTTCTGGGGCAGTCGTTCCTGTCCAAACTGAGCGGGGTGCGGATCGAGGATGACCGGATGGTCATCGGACCGGGAAGCTGATCCCGGACGCGATCAGGTGCCCAGCAGCGCTGCGGCGCCGCTGAACTGGGCGCTGAACTCCGCAAGGCCGGACCACACCGCGAAAGCCAGCATGGCAATCACCGAGGCGGCTGCCGCGCTGCTGACAGGGGACTCGTGGCGTTTCATCGGTTCCGGCCTTGCGAGAGCGGGGGGTAGCGCCTCTATGCCGCCGCGCCGGTCCGAAGGCCATGTCACCGGTCGAACCGGATATGTCGCCCGTCGAACCCGGGGCGGTTCCCGGCCGGACCCGGCTCGCGCGCCACTGGGTGGACAGGCGTGGAATTATGGTAGCCGATAAAGCAAAGGCCCCGCCGGATTGCTCCGGCGGGGCCCTGCTTGTCGCCTGTCAGGCTGGAGGGGTGAGGCTCAGGCCTCGCCTTCCTCGTCGCCCTTGATCAGGTATTCGCCCGCATCGGCGTCGGTGCCGTGGGTTTCGCCCTCGACTGCCGCCAGCGGATCGTCGCCGAGATCGTCAAGCGGGTCGCGCTTGAGCTCTGCTGCACGTTCTTCCTCGGCCGTGTTGGCAGCGATGAGCGCTTCCTGCATCTTGCGATAGGAAGCGCGCAGGGCTGCGTCGCGGCTCGACGCGGCAACGCGCACGCGGTTCATGCCCGCGCCGGTGCCCGCCGGGATGAGGCGGCCGACGATGACGTTTTCCTTGAGACCGATGAGCGAGTCCTTCTTGCCCTCGACCGCAGCCTGGGTGAGGACGCGCGTGGTCTCCTGGAACGACGCCGCCGAGATGAACGAACGGGTCTGCAGCGAGGCCTTGGTGATGCCCAGCAGCACCGGCTTGCCCTCGGCAGGCTTCTTGTCGCCCGTGAGCTTGCTGTTGACCTCGAGCATTTCCTCGAAGTCGACCTGCTCGCCCGGCAGCAGTGTGGTGTCGCCGCCGTCGGTGATCTCGACCTTCTGCAGCATCTGGCGAACGATCACCTCGATGTGCTTGTCGTTGATCTTCACGCCCTGGAGTCGATAGACTTCCTGGATTTCCGACACGAGGTATTCCGCCAGGGCCTCGACGCCGAGGACCTCGAGGATGTCGTGCGGATCCGGCGAGCCGGAGATCAGGTTGTCGCCCTTCTTGACGAAGTCGCCTTCCTGAACGTCGATCACCTTGCTCTTGGGGATCAGGTACTCGACGGGTTCGCCTTCCTCGGGAATGATCGCGATCTTGCGCTTGGCCTTGTAGTCGCGAACGAATTCGACGCGGCCCGAGACCTTGGCGATGACCGCGTTGTCCTTCGGCTTGCGGGCCTCGAACAGCTCGGCAACACGCGGCAGACCGCCGGTGATGTCGCGGGTCTTGGCAGCTTCGCGCGAAGCACGGGCGATGATGTCGCCGGCTTCGACCATCTGGCCGTCCTCGACCGAGAGCGTCGCGCCCGGCGCCAGCATGTAGCGCGCGGCCTCTCCCGATGCGTCGTCGAGAAGGGTGATGCGCGGACGCAGGTCTTCCTTCTTCTTCGAACGGCTGGACGAACGGTCTTCGGTGACGACGCGGCTGGTCATGCCGGTCGCATCGTCGACCTGCTCGGTCAGCGTGCGGGAGTCGATCAGGTCCTGATACTTCACCACACCTGCGGTTTCGGTGATGATCGGCAGGGTGAACGGGTCCCACTCGGCCAGGCGTTCGCCTTCCTTCACGGTTGCCCCGTCGGTGTGCAGCAGCACGGTACCGTAAGGCACGCGGTGCATTGCGCGCTCGCGGCCTTCGGTGTCGATCACCACGACTTCGCCGTTGCGGGCCAGCGACAGGCGACGACCGCGCTTGTCGAGGATCGTCGGGATGTCGCGATACTGCACGGTACCGTCGCAGATCGATTCCAGGTGGCTGGTTTCGTTGAGCTGCGCGGCGCCGCCGATGTGGAAGGTACGCATGGTCAGCTGCGTACCCGGTTCACCGATCGACTGGGCGGCGATGACGCCGACCGCTTCGCCGATGTTCACCGGCGTACCGCGGGCGAGGTCGCGACCGTAGCACTTGCCGCAGACGCCCTGGGTCGCTTCGCAGACCAGCGGCGAGCGAATGCGGGCCGCCTGTACGCCAGCGCCTTCGATCGCCTTGACGCCCGCTTCGTCGAGCAGGGTGCCGTTGGCGACGACGACGTTGCCTTCCTTGTCGACGATGTCCTCGGCCAGGGTACGGCCCAGGATGCGCTCGGCCAGCGAGGCGATGACCGAACCGCCCTGAACGATCGCGCGCATTTCCAGCGCACGCTCGGTGCCGCAGTCCTCGACGACGACGACGCAGTCCTGCGACACGTCGACCAGACGGCGGGTCAGGTAACCCGAGTTCGCCGTCTTGAGCGCGGTGTCGGCCAGACCCTTGCGGGCGCCGTGGGTGGAGTTGAAGTATTCAAGGACGGTCAGGCCTTCCTTGAAGTTCGAGATGATCGGCGTTTCGATGATCTCGCCCGACGGCTTGGCCATGAGGCCGCGCATACCGCCAAGCTGCTTCATCTGCGCCGGGCTACCGCGCGCACCCGAGTGGCTCATCATGTAGATCGAGTTGATCTGTGCCTGACGGCCGGTTTCGGGGTCGACCGGAAGGGCCTTGAGCTCTTCCATCATGGCGTTCGCGACCTGGTCGCCGCAACGGCTCCAGGCGTCGATCACCTTGTTGTACTTTTCCTGCTGGGTGATGAGACCGTCCTGGTACTGCTGCTCGTAGTCGGCAACCAGTTCCTTGGTCTCGTTGACCAGCGCGACCTTCGATTCCGGAATGATCATGTCATCCTTGCCGAAGGAGATGCCCGCCTTGAACGCGTTGCGGAAGCCGAGCGTCATGATGGCGTCGGCGAACAGCACCGTGTCCTTCTGGCCGGTGTGGCGGTAGACCTGATCGATGACGTCGCCGATTTCCTTCTTGGTGAGAAGGCGGTTGACGACTTCGAAGGGCACCTTGTGGCTCTTGGGCAGGCATTCGCCGATGAGCATGCGGCCCGGCGTGGTCTCGAACCGCTTCATGTACTGGTTGCCCTGCTCGTCGGTCTGCGGCACGCGGGCCTCGATCTTGGAGTGGAGGGTCACGGCGCCGGTGAACAGCGCCTGGTGCACTTCGGCCATGTCGCCGAACTTCATGCCTTCGCCCGGGTCGCCGGTGCGATCCATCGACAGGTAGTACAGGCCGAGGACCATGTCCTGCGAAGGAACGATGATCGGCTTGCCGTTCGCGGGCGAAAGGATGTTGTTGGTGGACATCATCAGCACGCGCGCTTCCAGCTGGGCTTCCAGCGAGAGCGGAACGTGGACGGCCATCTGGTCACCGTCGAAGTCGGCGTTGAAGGCCGAGCAGACGAGCGGGTGCAGCTGGATCGCCTTGCCCTCGATGAGGACCGGTTCGAAGGCCTGGATGCCCAGACGGTGCAGCGTCGGCGCGCGGTTCAGGAGAACCGGATGCTCGCGGATCACCTCGTCGAGGATGTCCCAGACTTCCTTGCGTTCCTTCTCGACCCACTTCTTGGCCTGCTTCAGGGTCATCGAAAGACCCTTGGCATCGAGGCGGGCGTAGATGAACGGCTTGAACAGCTCGAGCGCCATCTTCTTGGGCAGGCCGCACTGGTGCAGCTTGAGTTCCGGACCGGTCACGATGACCGAACGGCCCGAATAGTCGACGCGCTTGCCGAGCAGGTTCTGACGGAAGCGGCCCTGCTTGCCCTTGAGCATGTCGGACAGCGACTTGAGCGGACGCTTGTTCGCGCCGGTGATGACGCGGCCGCGGCGGCCGTTGTCGAACAGCGCGTCGACGGCTTCCTGCAGCATGCGCTTTTCGTTGCGCACGATGATGTCCGGCGCGCGCAGCTCGATCAGGCGCTTGAGGCGGTTGTTGCGGTTGATGACGCGACGGTAGAGGTCGTTGAGGTCCGAAGTCGCGAAGCGGCCGCCGTCCAGCGGGACCAGCGGGCGCAGTTCCGGCGGAATGACCGGCACGACTTCAAGGATCATCCACTCGGGACGGTTGCCCGAATCGATGAACGATTCGACGACCTTGAGGCGCTTGATGATCTTCTTGGGCTTGAGTTCCGACTTGGTCGTCTCAAGCTCCTGGAGAAGGTCGGCACGCTCCTGTTCGAGGTCGAGCTCCATGAGCATCTGCTTGACCGCTTCGGCGCCGATGCCGGCGGAGAAGGCGTCTTCGCCGTACTCGTCCTGGGCGTCGAGCATCTCGTCTTCGGTCAGGAGCTGGTACTTCTCGAGCGGGGTCAGGCCCGGCTCGATGACGATGTAGCTCTCGAAGTAGAGGACGCGCTCAAGCTGCTTGAGCTGCATGTCGAGCAGCAGGCCGATGCGCGAAGGCAGCGACTTGAGGAACCAGATGTGCGCGACCGGCGCGGCCAGTTCGATGTGGCCCATGCGCTCGCGGCGCACCTTGGTGACGGTGACTTCGACGCCGCACTTTTCGCAGACGACGCCCTTGTACTTCATGCGCTTGTACTTGCCGCAAAGGCACTCGTAGTCCTTCACGGGGCCGAAGATGCGCGCGCAGAAGAGGCCGTCACGCTCGGGCTTGAACGTGCGGTAGTTGATGGTTTCCGGCTTCTTGATCTCGCCGAAGGACCAGGAGCGGATGCGCTCGGGGGAGGCGAGACCGATCTGGATCTGATCGAAGGTCTCGGGCTTCGCCATCTGGTTGGTGAATTTGGTCAGGTCGTTCATAGTTCAGTCCCCAACAGGGTGAATTCTCTTGGCGGGTGGAGAGGGGAGGGCGGAGCGCGATGGCCCCGCCCGATCCCGTTACTCCGCCGCTTCGGCCAGGCCGTCGTCGTCCTCGTCGTCGTGGCTCTTGAGCTCGACGTTGAGGCCCAGCGAGCGCATTTCCTTGACGAGAACGTTGAAGCTCTCGGGGATGCCCGCCTCGAAGGTGTCGTCGCCCTTGACGATCGCTTCGTAGACCTTGGTGCGGCCGACCACGTCGTCCGACTTCACGGTGAGCATTTCCTGCAGCGTGTAGGCTGCACCGTAGGCCTGGAGTGCCCAGACCTCCATCTCACCGAAGCGCTGGCCGCCGAACTGCGCCTTACCGCCCAGCGGCTGCTGGGTGACGAGCGAGTAGGGGCCGATCGAACGGGCGTGGATCTTGTCGTCGACAAGGTGGTGCAGCTTGAGCACGTACTTGTAGCCGACAGTGACCTTGCGGTCGAACGCCTCGCCGGTGCGGCCGTCGAGGAGCGTGACCTGGCCCGATTCATCGAGCCCGGCGAGCTTCAGCATGGCCGAGACGTCGGCTTCCACCGCGCCGTCGAACACCGGGGTACCCATCGGCACGCCGGCACGCACGTTCTGCGCCAGTTCCACGATCTGCTCGGGAGTGCGCGCTTCGATCTCGTCGGCGTAGTTCTCGCCGTAGATCTCCTTGAGCACTTCCTTCACGGCTTCGGGCGGCTGTCCGGCAACCGGATCGGGGTTGGCGGCACGCCATGCGTCCAGCGCCTCGCCGACCTTGCTGCCCAGGCCGCGCGCGGCCCAGCCCAGGTGCGTTTCGAAGATCTGCCCGACGTTCATGCGCGAAGGCACGCCCAGCGGGTTGAGCACGAAGTCGACCGGGGTGCCGTCCTCGAGGAACGGCATGTCTTCCTGCGGCAGGATGCGGCTGATGATACCCTTGTTACCGTGACGGCCGGCCATCTTGTCGCCCGGCTGGAGCTTGCGCTTCACCGCAACGAAGACCTTGACCATCTTGAGCACGCCCGGAGCCAGTTCGTCACCGCGCTCGAGCTTCTCCTTGCGATCCTCGAACTTCTCCTGGATCGCCTTGACGGTCGCGTCGTACTGGGCCTTCACCGCTTCGAGCTGCGACTGCATGTGGTCGTCGGCAACCGCGAACTTCCACCATTCGTGCTTCTCGACTTCGCCGAGCACGGCTTCGTCGATCTCCATGCCCTTCTTCACGCCCTTGGGAGCGGAAGCGGCCACCTGGCCGATCAGCATTTCCTGCAGGCGGTTGTAGGTCGCACGGTTGAGGATGGCGCGTTCGTCCTCGCGGTCCTTGGCGAGGCGTTCGATTTCCTCGTTCTGGATTGCGCGGGTACGGTCGTCGATCTCGATGCCGTGGCGGTTGAAGACGCGCACATCGACGATGGTGCCCGAAACGCCCGGCGGCAGGCGCAGCGAGGTGTCGCGAACGTCGGAGGCCTTTTCACCGAAGATGGCGCGCAGGAGCTTTTCTTCCGGCGTCATCGGGCTTTCGCCCTTCGGCGTGATCTTGCCGACGAGGATGTCACCCGGGTGCACTTCGGCGCCGATGTAGACGATGCCCGCCTCGTCGAGGTTGCGCAGGGCTTCCTCGCCGACGTTCGGGATGTCGCGGGTGATGTCTTCCGGACCCAGCTTGGTGTCGCGGGCCATGACCTCGAACTCGTCGATGTGGATCGAGGTGAAGACGTCGTCCTTCACGATCCGCTCGGAGATGAGGATGGAGTCCTCGTAGTTGTAGCCGTTCCAGGGCATGAACGCGACGAGCACGTTGCGGCCCAGGGCCAGTTCGCCCAGTTCGGTCGAAGGGCCGTCGGCGATGATGTCGCCGGCCTCGACGACGTCGCCCACCTTCACCAGCGGACGCTGGTTGATGCAGGTCGACTGGTTCGAGCGCTCGAACTTCTGCAGGCGGTAGATGTCGACGCCCGACTTGCCGGCCTCGATGTCACCCGCGGCGCGGATGACGATACGGGTGGCGTCGACCTGGTCGATCACGCCGCCGCGCTGGGCGGAGATCGCGGCGCCGGAGTCGCGGGCGACGGTTTCTTCCATGCCGGTGCCGACGTAAGGCGCATCGGCCTTGACCAGCGGCACGGCCTGACGCTGCATGTTCGAGCCCATCAGTGCGCGGTTGGCGTCGTCGTTTTCCAGGAACGGAATGAGCGAGGCGGCAACCGAGACGAGCTGCTTGGGCGAAACGTCCATCAGCGTGACCTGGTCGCGCGGGCTCATCACGAATTCGCCGTTCTGGCGAGCCGAGACGAGTTCCTCGACGAACGAACCGTCGGTGTTCAGTTCGGCCGAAGCCTGCGCAACGGTGTGCTTCTGTTCTTCCATCGCCGAGAGGTACACGACCTCTCCGGAGACCTTGCCGTCCACGACCTTGCGGTACGGGGTTTCGATGAAGCCGTACTTGTTGACGCGGGCGAAGGTCGACAGCGAGTTGATCAGACCGATGTTCGGGCCTTCCGGCGTTTCGATCGGGCAGATGCGGCCGTAGTGGGTCGGGTGAACGTCGCGGACTTCGAAGCCGGCGCGCTCACGGGTCAGACCGCCCGGGCCAAGCGCCGAGACGCGGCGCTTGTGGGTGACTTCCGAAAGCGGGTTGGTCTGGTCCATGAACTGCGAGAGCTGCGAGGAACCGAAGAACTCGCGAACGGCAGCCACGGCGGGCTTGGCGTTGATGAGATCGTTCGGCATCACGGTCGATACGTCGACCGAGCTCATGCGCTCCTTGACGGCGCGCTCCATGCGCAGCAGGCCGACGCGGTACTGGTTTTCCAGCAGCTCGCCCACCGAACGCACGCGGCGGTTGCCGAGATTGTCGATGTCGTCGATCTCGCCCTTGCCGTCCTTGAGGTTCACCAGTTCCTTGACCACGGCGAGGATGTCCTCGGTGCGCAGGGTGGTGACGGTGTCCTCGACCTCGAGGCCGAGGCGCATGTTCAGCTTGACGCGGCCGACGGCCGAAAGGTCATAGCGGTCGCCGTCGAAGAACAGGCCTTCGAAGAGGGCTTCGGCGGTTTCCTTCGTCGGCGGTTCGCCCGGACGCATGACCTTGTAGATGGCCTCGAGACCCATGTCGCGGTTCTCGGCCTTGTCCACCTTCATGGTGTTGCGGATCCACGGACCGGTGTTGACGTCGTCGATGTCCAGCAGGTTGAGCTGGTCGATGCCGGCAGCGTCGATCACCTCGAGGTTTTCCGGCGTCACTTCGTCGCCGGCCTCGATGTAGATGCGGCCGGTGGACTCGTCGATCATGTCCTCGGCGATGTAGCGACCGAAGATTTCCTCGGTCGGGATGAGGAGTTCCTCAAGACCGTCCTTCTGCGCCTTGTTGGCGGCACGCGGGCTGATCTTGTGACCGGCGCCGAACACGACTTCGCCCGACTTGGCGTCGACGATGTCGAAGGCCGGCTTCAGGCCGCGCCAGTGCTCGGGGGTGAAGGGCAGGCGCCAGCCGCCTTCGCCGCGCTTCCAGGTCACGGTGTTGTAGAAGTGGTCGAGGATCTGCTCGCTGTCGAGGCCCAGGGCATAGAGCAGCGAGGTGACCGGCAGCTTGCGCTTGCGGTCGATACGCACGTTGACGTTGTCCTTGGCGTCGAACTCGAAGTCGAGCCACGAACCACGGTACGGGATCACGCGGGCAGCGAAGAGGAACTTGCCCGAGGAGTGCGTCTTGCCGCGGTCATGGTCGAACAGCACGCCCGGGGAACGGTGCATCTGCGAAACGATGACGCGCTCGGTGCCGTTGATGAAGAAGGTGCCGTTCTCGGTCATGAGCGGCATGTCGCCCATGTAGACGTCCTGCTCCTTGATATCGAGCACGGAGCGGGTCTCGGTTTCCTGGTCGACCTCGAACACGATCAGGCGCAGCGTGACCTTCATCGGGGCCGCATAGGTGATGCCGCGCTGGCGGCACTCGGTCACGTCGTACTTCGGCTCTTCCAGTTCGTAGTGCACGAAGTCGAGTTCGCTGGTGCCGGCGAAGTCGCGGATCGGGAACACCGAACGCAGCGTCTTTTCCAGGCCCGAAACGTAGCCGACCGAAGGATCGGAACGCAGAAACTGTTCGTAGCTCTCGCGCTGGACCTCGATGAGGTTGGGCATCTGGACGACTTCGTGGATGTCGCCGAAGATCTTGCGGATCCGCTTCTTCGCGGAGCGGCGGTGTTCGAGGGGCTTGGTCGCCATGTGGGGTTCTTGCCTCTTCGCTTCTCAAAAGGGACCGATTCGCAGTGAACGGTCCGGAAAAATTTCGTCTTCGCGAGGACGATTTCCGCCTGTTGGACGGATCACCTGAAACACCAAAAGGCCGCTCGGCATGCCCGGAATCCCTTGGATCGGGGTCCGAAGCGGCCTGCAGCCTCTGCGTCAGATGAATACCCGGATCGCTTCCTTCCTGGACGTGTCCCCGCGCATGGACCCGCCTTGCTCGAAGCGCCGAGCGAGCGGTGCATATAGGAGTGGGGTCCCGCGCTGTCAAACGTTCCCACGCCCGCCGCGCGCACCGGTCGCGAGGGTCGAAATGGGGCGGCGCGCTTGCGGCCAGAGGATCGCTCAGGGCGTTGATCCTGCGGTATATTCATGGGTCCCGGGACGATTTTCGGTGAACGCCAAATGAACGCGCTGTTGTGCGCCGACAAGGCAAATACAGCGCCGGGATGCCCAAGTATCGGTTCGTCGCATCCGGGCTGTCGTCTTGTCCTGTATTGGCGGTCGCGGCGGTAACTCTTTCGGGTCGACGCGCATTATACCGGGCATGACACAAGCACTCACACGTTCGACTCGCGCCCTGACGGCGATTGCTGCCGTCCTGGCGATTGGTTCCACGCCGGTCCTGGCACAGGACAGTGGGGCGTCCGCGCCTGCGCTGACCTTGCCGCAGGACGTGAACAGCGGCTCGCCCGTCGAAGCTTTGAGGTCGGCGGCCCCGGTCACGAACTCCGCCGAGCAGTCGACCGCGGTCAAGCCGAGCATCGTGCCCCCGCAGGCGCAGCCGACACAGGATGCAACTGTTTCGCAGCCGGTCGTCATGCCGGTGGCGCCCGTGGTTCAGTCCGAAACCTCGGCCGCTACATCCAGTTCCGCCTCCCCTTCCGCGAGCAATCCGACGGGGTCCGCCCCCGCAGAGCGCAGTCGGAGCGAGCGCTCGCCCGCACGTGCAAAGCCTGCACGTGAAGCGCCTGCACCTGGAGCGACCAGCCGCCGTGCTGCAGAGCCTGTCGTCGTACCCAACGAATCCCGGGCCGGTACGGCCGCCGATGGCGCGCTTGCGCAGGGCGATGTCGCGGACCCGGTGCCAGCCTCGCCGCTCAGCACGGTTCCGCCTGCCGATGCGGGCGCCGACGTTGCGGCCGACGCGCCTCCGGCCGATGATGGCAGCGACCTGCCCATCGAGGGCATCCTCGGTCTGCTTGCCGCTGCAGGCATAGCCGGGGCGGGGATCATGGCCATGCGCTCGCGCCGCAAGCGGGTGCGTCAGCCGCGTTCGCGTCAGCCGCTGCCCGGCACCTACAAGCCCGCTGCCACCTATAGTCCGGTTCGGGCGTCCGCTGACGCTTCGGCTTCGCGTGCCCCAGCGGCTGCGCCCATGCCGGCAGGTGGCTCGGCGGCCATGGCAAGCACTGCCGCGCAGGCGCCGGCACGTCGCGCGCCGGAGCGCAAGGTTCGCGCGCCGGTCACCGACAGCGGGCCGGTACCGACCGGAGAGGAGCGCCATGCACTGCTGGAGCGAATGGTCGCCGCACCGCCCGATCCCGGCAATCCCTTCACCTCGCGCAAGGCCCGCATGCGCCGGGCGCGGATCCAGCTCCAGCATCGCGAACACCTGCAGAAACAGGGCATGGCCCAGTCCTTCGACTGGCGCAGCTACCGGCCTGCGACCAAACCCTCCACCCCTACGCCCCCATTGGTCGAGGCCTGATCGCCAGCCGCCACCCCCTCGGGCGGCAGGTGACGACGGGGGGGGGGGCCCCCGGGGCGCCCCCCC